>CALKYD010000035.1 GCA_938003605.1 uncultured Sulfolobales archaeon
AATTTATTCAACCACTTAACAGCTCTTGAAAACGTCATGCTTGGATTAATTAAAGTGAAGGGGATGAGTAAGGACGATGCATTTAGGGTTGCTAGTGAATCACTGCTTTCAGTAGGCATAGGCGAGGATCTTTGGAATAAATACCCCGCCCAACTATCAGGTGGGCAGCAGCAGAGAGTGGCCATAGCTAGAGCTCTAGCTATGAACCCCAGGCTCGTGTTGTTTGATGAGCCTACGTCAGCTCTCGACCCGGAGCTCATATGGGAGGTTCTAGGAGTCATGGAGAAGCTCTCCAGGGAGGGGATGACAATGATTGTAGTGACGCACGAGCTCGGCTTCGCAATGAAGGTTGCTGATGAAGTTATATTCATGGACTCCGGGATCATTGTGGAGAGAGGTCCTCCTGAAGAAGTCATCCTCAGGCCAAGGAATGAGAGGGTCCGTAGATTCATGGAGAGAATGCAGTACGTGTATTCACTGAAGTAGGGGGAATGCAATGTCTTTCGATAAATTGCTGGACTTATTGCATTCCTACGGGAACCTCCTGCTCAACGGCTTACTAGAATCCTTTTACTTGACTGCTCTATCCTACTTGATCGGCTTTGCTCTAGGCGTATTGATATCTATTGCTAGAACTTACGGCACGGGGTTTGTTAAAGCCTTCTGCCAGGCATTTGTTGAACTAACTAGAGGGACTCCAATGCTTGTCCAACTATTCCTCGTATACTACGTCCTGCCTAGAGTGGGCTTAGCCCTAGATCCTTTGCCAGCAGCAATCATAGCTATTGGATTAAACTCAGCGGCCTATCAATCAGAGTACTTGAGGGCTTCAATGAGTTCCATAAGTTACTCACAGTGGGAGGCAGCACTATCCATTGGGTTGACCAAGCTTCAAGCAGTTAGGGAAGTCATACTGCCTCAATCAATTAGAGTAGCCATACCGGCTTTAGCAAATGAATTGATCTACTTATTTAAATACTCTTCGATAGCATACTTCATCACTGTTCCAGAGCTAGTGTACGTAAGTAAATTCATTGGAAGCAGGACTTTCCTTTACATAGAGGTGTACTCAATTATAGCAATAATATATGTAGCATTCTCAATAGCGGCTACTGAAGCATTTAAATTCATTGAGAGAAAGACATCCATCCCAGGGCTAAGGATTTCAGCTAGGCTATAGGAGTCCGGCTGTGAGCGAAGAGATCGTTAGCGAACTGGTTTTAAAGAATATAAACCCACTGCCTATCATTACTAGTTGAAGAGGGCCGGTAGCTCAGCCTGGAAGAGCGCCTGGCTTGCAACCAGGAGGTCCCGGGTTCAAATCCCGGCCGGTCCACTGGCGGCGGCTCCATCAATAAATCATTAACAACACGTTAAGTTGCCTCAGCCTCTATAGGCGTCGAGGACTTCGCTGCTAATCCTTTCTTCACTCTAAAGATAGCTTTCTTAATGCATTCCGCTGGCGTAGGGCAACTTCATTAGTACTTCCAGGTCCTTTAGAGCAGCCATTAGTGAGCGCCATGTAGTGCTACTCCTCGGACTTCTCCTCAAGATCTCTCATGAGTTCTCGAACAGTGTCTACACTAGTGTTGAGCTTTCCAGCTATTTCTTCTTCAGATAAGCCCCTTCTTCTTAATGCAAGTACCTTTAGCTTCAGGATCTCTTTGCTTAAGTCGTTGTTTAATGAGCCCTTCTTACCCCTCCTCCTCTTAGCGCCGCCATTTAGTGATAGTAAGCTCATGTTTAACTGCATGTCCTCTAGGGCTTCGACTTTCAACTCAACGTCTTTCAGCCTGGAGTCAAGGGCCTTGAGCCTCCTCCCAAGATCTGAGCTCTTTCTTTCAAGCAAAGTTATTCTTTCAAGTAAGTTAGCGTAAGTCTCTCCATACTTCAAGTATATCTTTAGCGTTGCATAAGTCTCAACAGTCACAATACTCATAAGGCCTAGCAGAGCTATCGTAAGTAGATCCATTTTCAGCTCCCCTAACTCTAAGTAAAGTTGGCGTTACACAACAATATATCTCAATGAGCTGGGTATTACTGATCTAAGAGCTCGCTCTAAGCTCTAGCTTCCTGAGAATCCCCTTCCTACAGTCTATGTTGTGTAGAGCTATTGCTGCAGCAGTTATGTCTGCAGCTGAACCTGGATTAATGCCTCTAGCCCTAAGATCTTTATCTAGTTCCACAACTTGCTTAAACCAGTCCTCCCCAGCCTCCTCTACTTCACTTAAAACACTCCCAGCTCTCTCTTTAACTTCTTCAGCAACGCTAACTCCATGCTTTCTGGATACCAGTGTGTCAACGTCTTCGCTAAGTATTAGTAGATATGTTTCAACAACTGCTCTATTCCAGTTCCCATGGATATTCAATCTGTTGCCGAGGTAGCCTGCTGCTTTAAGAGATCTAGGGTATTCTTCAACTACCTCTCTAGAGACTACGTCAACTGAAGAACTTGCTACAAGGACTTCCCACAACCTATAGTTACCCTCAAGTATTTCACGCCTATAGCTCTTGCTCCAAACGTTGGGAGGCCCACTCGTCCTATCACTCCTCCTTATGTAGCTAGGAGAGGCATGCCTTATTGCACGGTATAGAGCTATTGAGTCGAAAGCCGTAGAGCTCTTCTCCAACACTTCCCTAGCTACTGAGGCTGCGCGAGAGGCCCTTACAATGCCTTCCCTTAAGCACTTCCCTAAAGCTATTGATAGAGGCGACAGCAGTATCGCTATGCCTAAGATAGTGTTTGAGCTACCTGCAACTTCCATGCTCTCTCTAACCATTCCGTAAATTACGTCTCCAACTAAGTACTTGCCGTAGGAACCCCTATACCCCCTCAACACTCCCCTCCTAATCCATCCATGAGCTACGTGGCCTGCTACCACGAAGTCCTCGAAGAGCTTATCCACGTGGTCTGAGAGCCTATGCACATTGCCTGGCTTTGGGTATGCAGATACCTCTAGCGAAATAGAACTAGAGATCAAGGCTGTAAAGAAGTCTATGTACTTCAATTCATGCACCTACAAGTCTAACTATAGCATAAGTTAAAAAGCTTCAATTCACCGTAGAGTCCCACGTAGACAGACTTACTGATGAAGTTGTGGAGGGCGGGCTATTGGAGGTAAGGGATATAGTGCTTGCAGGAATGAATGCTTCCCTCTACGCATTAGTAGGCTACTTAACTCACTTAGGTGTATTCGCAATCGGAGTAGGAGTCGTTAGGTTCTGGCCAGCTGTATTCATACCTGCAGTGTTTTCAGTAGTTTTCTCACCAGTTGTTGGAGGTATTGGTGCAGCAGTAGGGATATTCATTAGCGACATGCTTGTTCACGGCAACGCTCTACTCAGCTTAACTGTGGGCGTTCCAGCAAACTACGTTTGCTTCCACTTAATTGGATACATAGCTAGGAGAATGGCCGGCTTTAAGCCAAGGCCCACCTACGTCTCTAGCATCATTCTTCAAGCAATGCCTCCGCTAGCAATAGTGCTACTGTACTATGTTAACTTAATTGATCCATCCATTGCTTTAACTTACTTAGTTATTTCAGCAGTAAGCCTTGCGCCAACGTTGATCTCATTGATTCTCTACAGAGAGCTCATTCCCCCAAGCCAGGCCGTGGCCTACACTATTGGATTAATGAGTGGTTCAGCAATCATAGGCCTAGGCCTATGGCTCTACAGCCAGTTTCTACCTCTCCCAGGAGGAGTAGTGAGTGCGCCGCTAGCCATGGCTTTAATATGGTTTATGTGGACTTACTACACTGAAATACCGTTCCTAATGATTCTTACTCCACCAATAGTTAAGAGCTTAGAGGCTAGGCTGAAGAAGTAGTTGAGGCAGTAGGCCATGTGCTTAGTGAAAGCGCCAGCAGGTCTATCCGGGTTCTTCGCACCACACTTCACTAGTGAGCTAGCCACTACAGGCGCTATTGGAGGAGGACTAGT
Organism: uncultured Sulfolobales archaeon; assembly: GCA_938003605.1. The sequence goes on from CALKYD010000035.1 coordinate 3,943, forward strand.
GCTAGATGAAGGAGTCTCAGTAGAGCTCAATGTATTGAGCAGTGACTCCGGAAAAGCATTAGTTGAGAACTACATAAATGGAAGTAGAGTTGAAAGCTGTATAGCAAACTATGTAGCTGCAAAGATTCTGAGGGAAGCAGGCTTAGACTCATGTAGAGTAGTCGTTAAGCAGATGGTGGAAGTACCTATTGGCGGAGGATACGGTACTAGCGCTGCATCAGCTTTAGCAATATCGATAGCGCTGGCTAAAGCCCTAGGGATCAGGAGGACGCTGAAGTGGGTTGCTGAAGTAGCTCATGAAGCAGACATAGTCTGTAAGACAGGGCTGGGAACAGTGGTAGGAATACTTAATCAGGGCTACGGAATAGTCATAGTTAAGAAGCCTGGAGGGCCTTTCCACACTGAAGTTGAACACATACTCCTAGACAACTCAATAACTGCCTTTACAGCCTTCTACAAGCCTATTAGCAAGGCTGAACTACTCTCTCGAAGCGACTTACTGGCTAATGCCAGGGAGATTGGGTTAAGAACTCTTAAGAAGATCTTTAGAGATCCATGTCCTGAGAACTTCATGAAGAGCTGCTTAGAGTTCTCACTTAAAACAGGGCTTCTACAGGGTGAGCTAAGGAGCATAGTCTTGGAAGTCAATAAGTTGCGTGGAGTAATAGGTGCATCAATGAATATGATTGGCGAAGGACTCTACGGGCTTGTTGAAGGGGAGTACTTGGATCAAGTCATTGAGTACGTCAAGAGCACTTACCCAAGATGGATCCACTCGTGGAGGCCAGCGAAATGCCTAGAGATCTATGTGAAGCAGGGGACGCAGTAGTATTCAAGGAAGTCTCGTTCAGCTACAGCAATGGATTTGCATTAAGGGACATCTCATTCACTATACGTAGTGGGGAGCTTGCTCTAATAATGGGTCCAAATGGGTCTGGGAAGACTACAGTCCTTAAACTAATGGCTGGAATGCTAAAGCCCTTAAGGGGCGACATATACCTATGCGGCGTTAACATTAGGCAGGTAAAGCTATCGGAAGTAGCGAAGCACGTGGGTTACGTGCCGCAAAACCCCTGGATGGCTTTCTTCAACAACACTGTCTTTAATGAAATAGCTTACGTGGCTAGAAATATTGGTTTAAGTAGAGAGGAGTATGAAGCTAGAGTGCTTGAAGTATCTACGTGGCTTAACATAGCCCACCTACTTCAACGATCCCCCTACTCGCTTAGTGAAGGAGAGGCTCGCAGAGTAGCGATAGCAGCTGCAATAGTGCATGATCCAAGCGTAGTGCTGCTCGACGAACCTATAGCTGGGCTAGACTACTTAAATAAAATCGACTACGTCAACGTAGTCAGGAGAGTAGTTTTGAGAAGGGGGCGTACAGTAGTTATGTCATCGCACGACGTAGATTTGCTAACGATGTTTCCTGACGCTAAAGTGATCTTGCTTAATAATGGAAGACTTTCATTCAGCGGCCGTACAAGAGATCTTTTAAGTAGAGCCCACTTACTTCTCTCCAACAATCTACTACCGCCAGCCTCCATAGCTTTAAGCACTTATCTAAATGAATTACTGGGCATAGGTGAAGGCTGTGGCGGGGCTTCGGTTGAAGAATTAGTTGAAAGAACTGTGTTAAGAAAGGACGTTATCGGTGAGCTGATCTGTCGTTAGTTAGAGCTCTCGCTAGAGACTTCAGTGAGTTCTTTGTGGCTAGAGACAGCGGTAAACTATTATACAGACTCCACCCAGTTACTAAAGCAGTCATTGTTCTAGCATCCATAGTTGTTGCATCTATTTGCCCGCCAGTTTGCTTAATCGCTTTCCTGACGTTCGTCACTTCGTTAAGTGCTGTGGGGATGGAGTTCACTAAGTTCCTGAGGATAGCGCGCTCAGCTCTCACACTCATAGCAGTACTAGCCGTGTTCTCACTGGTCTATGGAGTTCTCTCAGCTCGCTCGCTAAGCATTATTCTAGATGAGGGCTTCATCCATGGAGTAATCGTTGGATCTATGCGGCTCCTCCTACTAATGCTCTCCTTTGCAGCGCTTTTTTCAACGACAAAGCCTCAGTCGATAGTAAGAGTGTTAAGCAGGCTTGGAGTACCATATAAGTACACCTACGTCTTAGTCCTAGCAATTAGGTACATGTCTGTAGTGATGAGCGATTTCCAGGAGATATACGATATTCAAGCAATTAGGGGCTTAAGGGTGGACTCCGGCAGCACACTTATGAGGATTAGAAGTACTCTCTCGCTATTCATACCATTGATAGTTGCATCAATCGATAGGTTAAACGATATGTCGATAGTGCTTGAAGTAAAAGGCTTTGGGTTAAGCAGGTATAGGAGCTATGCATTCACCGAAAGAGTTAGCTTAATGGATGCCGTAGTCATGGCCTTAATACCATTAGTCGTCGCGGGCTCCTATCTAGCTCTAAACATAGTTTCAGCTAAGTAACTAAGCCGAGCTTCAACCAACGTCCCTCAATGCTCCTAAGCTATGCAGCCAAGATAGGGGGCTAAGCCCTTTTACTTCAAGCAGAGGATCAGCTTTTAAGAGTGGGGCTAGAGGCTCTTCCCCTAGATCTATTTGTTTAAGGGAATTCCATGCCTAATGGGGCTTCGGTCCCTTGCTTAGGGATTTCTGCAGAAGACTTCCTTCAAGCAATCAATTACTTCGCTCTCACTGATAGGCCTTAGCCTTGATTTAAGCAACCTGCAGTACTTTACGTGGGGCGGCTCCTTCACTCCATACTCCTCTATGTTGACTTTGCTTAGAAGCTCTATGGGATCTCCGTATGCTATTAAGCGCTTATTTAACAATAGCATTTTAGTTGCGTAGCCGAGCACATGACTTAATTCATGCTCTACTACAACTATAGTTAGTCCAAGGGATTTCCAAAGGTCTTTGAGAGTAGCGTAGAACTCCTTCTTAGATACTGGATCTATGTGGGAGCAGGGCTCGTCTAGAAGCATGATCTTCGGCTTCATAGCTATTACTGAAGCCACCACTATTCTCTGCAGCTGACCCATTGAGAGCTCTGACACAAGCTTCTTCCTAAGGCCCTTCAATCCTAAGAGGTTTAGAGCCCACTCAACCCTCTCTTCTATAGTAGATGGGTCTAAACCCATGTTCTCTAGGGGAAACGCTACTTCCTCCTCTACAGTTAAGTTGAATACTTGGTTAACCGGGTTTTGTAGGACTACTCCAATAGTGCCTGCAACGCTTCTCACACCTCCTTCTAAAGCGTTAACTCCATTAACGTACACTCGGCCCCTGATCCTTAAGCCACTTAAGTAACTCGCGCCCCCAGAGATCGTTCTTAGCAGAACTGACTTCCCTCCCCCACTAGGCCCTGTCACTAAAACGTACTCTCCACACTCTACTTTGAATGAAACGTTGTCGATTACCTTCTCTCCCTCTGCTTCAACAACTAAGTCTTCAACTTCAATGCAGTAGCTCAAGCACTGCACCGATCAAGGGAATGCTGTATGAGGCTAATTAAGTATTTTGCAATGATTCCCATGACTCATGAAAGCTTAAGGCATGCTGTAGCCATACGCACTGATACCGGCGGGCTTAGGTGGTATAGTGGAGGTAGTGTTAACTGTAGATTTAAGAAAGGGGTCTGATGAATGTGTAGCTTATCCATTTGTGAAGCTAAGAAGGGAGATACGCAAGCTAAAGAAGGGGGAAGCTCTGAGAGTTCTTGGGGATCCAATCACGATCCCTATCAACACTCTAAAGGCTTTTGCTGAAAGACATAGCTTAATAGTGCGCATCGAGAACTATTCAGGCAACTCCTACTCAGTAATAATTGAAAAGACTTCTTAGAACTCGCCCCTTCCTCCTCAATTTGAACTAAGTTTAAATGACGGGCTGTAGAAGTATCTGTAGAGGAAGAAGAGATCTTGAATTATCCAGTAGGTGTATGCTATGAGAGGCTTTAGGGATAGGGATTTCATTGAGTCAACTGAGGGCCTCTTATTCTGCGTTATAGGAAACATCCACCCCAAGGATAGAGTAATAGCTTACCTCAAGTACGTGCCTCAGCTAGAGTCCACAGTGAGAGTTAAGTGGTCTAGGGATGGAGTGATGTATGGTAGAATACTGCCATACTATAGCGCTATGGGAGTTAGGAGAACTATGGAGTTTTTAAGAGAGCACTACCCAAACTACATAGTCTTCGACAAACATAGGTCTATTGAAATAATCGGAGTTCCAAGAGATAGAGTGAAGCATCACTATAGACCTGAGGAGAGGCTTGCAGAGATAATTGAAGAACCCATGGATCCACTGGAGGAGCTGGCTAAAGAACTCATATCTAGGCTATCTAGTGAAGCGGGAGCTAGCTTAAGTTACTTCGGCATAACTGGCTCACTCCTCTTAAAAATACATAACTTGGCTTACTCAGACATAGATGTAATAGTTTATGGGAGAACGAGCTCGCTCAAGCTTAGGGAAGCATTAAAGAGGCTTTACAGCGATGAGAATTCAGAGTTCTCTCTTCCAAAGGGGGAAGTTCTTGAAGCTTGGGCAAGAGACATAATCAAGATCCATCCATTGACTCTCCGCGAAGCCATGCTGCTCTACAGTAAGTATAAGTGGAATAGGGGGCTGTATAGAAACAGGCAGTTCTCAGTGCACCCAGTTAAGTTAGAGCATGAAGTTAGTGAAGAGTGGGGGCAGAAAGTACATAAGCCTCTCGGCGTAGTTGAAATAAGAGCTAGAGTAGTTGACTCCTCTGACTCAATATTTATGCCAGCTACATACATAGTTGAAAATGTTAAAGTAATTGAAGGAGCGGAGCCTACTAAGCCTTTAACAAAGATTGTGAGCTATGAAGGCCTATACATAGATCTAGCGGAGCCAGGGGATGAAGTCATTGCTAGAGGAAAGCTTGAGGAAGTAGAGGATTACGTGACTGGAGAGGAGTTCTGCCAAGTAACTATAGGCACTTTTGAAGCTGGGGGGAGGGATTACTTAAAGCCATTGAAGTGGTTTAGCTAAGTGGAGCCACGTACTCCCTGCTTAAAGCTGCTTGAAGCCCCCCCTCTTGCTAAATCCTCAGCTATAGCTAGGTCTTCACATGTATTTACGTTAAAGAACTCCCTTACAGGGTTTTGTGAGAGAGCATGAGTACTTACGTAAGCTACGTTTAAGTACTTTAGTGCTGAGCGAACACTCTTCTCCCCCATTGAAATAGACCTCTCTATTGCTCTCAGCAAGGGCTCCCTTAAGTACATAGCGATGGTCGGCTCAATAAATCCCTCTGGCCACATTGGTACTACTGCTTCATACCCCCTACTTAGAACTGAATTCATCTTTAAGAATACTCCGCTAGTAATGAATGGTGTATCTGAGGGCACTACTGCTATCTTTAACTCCCTTGACTCTAATGCTCCAGCATATATAGCTGCTAGTGGGCCCTCCATTGAGGGCGGGTCTACGGCATATGATATGTTGAGATCTCCATATATTGCCTCAATGCTTTCCGCCAGAAGCTTCCTCTGCCACTCCTCCCTAACTACTACTACTATTTCTTTAAATAATGGAGTAAGGTTTCTAAGCACGAGCTCTATAAGACTCCTCCCTCTAACTTTTAGGAGGGGCTTGTACGCCTTAAGCCTACCCCCCTTCCCACCAGCTAAGATAGCTAGGCTTGCGTTAAGAGCCATTAACTCAACCTACTGACACTCTGCAGCTGCGTGCAGTATTTAATTTTGCCTGAAACACGCTTTTAACGGTGTACTGCTGTGGCTAAGCTACTCATAACTGTATGGCGCTTAGATGAGCTGGGCGAAGCCCTCCATGGAGGAGCGGACATTGTTGACGTCAAGGATCCATCTAAGGGGAGCCTGGGATTACCTGATCTCGATGTAGTTAAAGGAGTAGTATCGAGCGTTAGTGGGTTGAGGGAAGTCAGTATGGCTATAGGGGATTTAAGCGAGTACAGCGATTCACTGAAGTACATAGCTTATGCAGCTGCATTAACTGGAGTAAACTATGTAAAGGCTGGCCTAGCTTCAGGTGACTTAAGCAAGTGCTTGCTCATAGCTTCAGAAGTCTCTAAGCAAGTAAACTATGTGGGTAAGCCTAAGCTAGTTCTCGCAGGGTACGCTGATTACTCTAGGTCTGGGTGCGTTGAGCCCCTTGAAGTAATTAGGTTAGCGAAGGAGGTGGGGGCGCATGGAGTCATGATTGATACATTAATAAAGGATGGAAAGAACACTTTCAACTTCCTTTCAAGAAGCTACCTAGAGGAATTTGTTGAAGAAGCGAGAAGACTCAACTTACTGAAGGCAATAGCTGGAGGCTTGGGGAGAGAGCACGTAGCTGAATGCATTAAGCTAGGCTTCGACGTCATAGGCATAAGGGGGGCTGCATGCAGAGGAGGCAGAGCAGGCAGAGTCTCCAGAGAACTAGTGGCTGAATTAAAGAACATAGTGCTAGCTTACTCGGGAAGAATGAGTGTGTAGAGCCCTTCCCTAGAGTGAATTATGTCGTCGAGAACCCATGGCTTAAGCCCATTGAACACAGCCACCCTCAAATAACACTCTTTAGCTAAGCAAGCAGCATACTCATCTATTACGCCTTGGCCCTGGGAGACGTCGCTTGCCTTCATTAACTTAATTAAATGGCCATTGGATCCCCTCAATCCATCAACTACTTTACTTAACGCAACTACGTCAGCCCCCATGAGGCACCCTACGTATACAGCTATGGAGTCGCTCGTCACAGACCATGTCTTAGGCAGCTTATCTGACTCCCTTAGAATCCTGTAGGGCATTAATAGTGGAACCCTGCCCTCACTGAAGGCTCTGTAAGCTTCCTCCACGAGCTCCACAGGCTTTAGGGATTCATGCAGGCTGCTGAGGTATACTCCATAGACTTCCATGGACTTTACGGCCATCCAATGAGCTACTTCATCGCTAAACCCCAGGCTTCCCTGGAGGCTTCTAACAAGATCTGCGAATACGCTTCCACCAGGCACTAGTACGACTAAGTGCTCCCCAATGTAGGAGTAAACCTTGCTTAACAGCTCCCTAGCTTTATTAGGATAAGCAATTAGATTGCCGCTAACCTTTAAGACAACTCTCTTCAATTAAGCGGGCCCCACCTAAGGCTCTTTCTAAAGCCATTAATGCTGAGGCATAGGCTGGCAGCACGCTTGAGATTTGTGAGCCCATTAAGCTGCTTATACTGATGAACTTATTGAATCCAGCTCTTCTAGCTGCTTCAATAGCTAAATGCTCGCCTATCCCGGCAGTTACTGCAGTGAACTCATCTAAGTCTACGTTCATTGAGGCAATCCACGTCCTTACCTGCATTAGTGCTTCAAATACTTTAAATACTTGCGCTTCGTAAATGTACTTAGCTAACTCAATTACTTCACGCATGCTCACCATATCTGCGTCAGCGCATGGAACTCTGGAGAGTCTTTCAGCTGCCTCCCTTACAGATACACCCCTCCCATCAGCTGTCTCCGTCGTATAGCTGCTGCTATCGATGTATCCAAGTATTAAGTGCACGTCCCCAGTTAACGCGAATTTCTCTGAGGAGACTCTAGTTAAGAATCCCTTGTATGGCACTCTATCAACTATTGTCGCAACGTTCCCCCTCAACACGCCTGTGTAGACTAGCTCACCGTAAGTTAGCTTCTCTGGGTCAGTGTATCCGCGCACAGCTATCCTACTGTTTACTAGGGGGATTATAGTAGTTGTAGTGCTGCCTACATCTATGAGTACAGCATTGCTTATCCCCCGCTGAGGCATCTGTTTCTCCAGAAGCCACGCTGTTGCAGCCCAGTTAGCTGCAGCAACCTTTAAGTAATTGGAGACAGCTCTACGGCTATCTACAAGACTCATTTCAGTAGTTACGTAGAGGTTTGATAGAGAGTCGTGAAATGCCTCCTCCACACTTTCAACAATCAATTTTACTCCCTCACTCTTAGTCCTAAACGCGTCGCTGAGCTCTGCAGTCATACATGCTCCA
>CALKYD010000036.1 GCA_938003605.1 uncultured Sulfolobales archaeon
TAGCGTGGAAGGAGAAGTAGATTAAAGGGGAAGAATGAGGTAGCACTAATTACTCCAATGGAGAAGGCCTCCAAACAATATTTAAAAATACTTCTAATGGAGAATTGGGACTACTCTAAGCGTCACGTCAACTCCTCAATAAAACAAACGTATTCAATCAATTCTGAAGTCTTGGAGGAGCAACTACTTTAAAGGGAATGAAGAGAGGGAGAAATCAGTAGTGAAGGAGAGGTTTGTAAGTACGTAGTTCAGCTTACTGTGCTCAGCGACTTGACTATTATGCTTTGGCTCACTCCGCGCTTCAATAGGTATGTAATGAATGCGTATCTAAGGATTCCAAGCTACGTAGTCTTCGATAGACATACGTAGCTCAGAACCCAATGGAAAATGGGAGGGCAAGCGTTTACAAACGTAGTCAACCATCTTTAATAGGGGAATGCGTGAGGGAATATTGAAAGTACAAAGTACTATGTGTAATAGCAAGCCTTCCTTAAAGCATCTTCAATTAGCTTATCGGGGGCTTCCTTAACTAACTTTACTATAGCTAGGTTAGGGTGTCCAGCAATGTCTTCAGCCAGGCCTTCCCCGATAAAGTACTTAGCTATCCTATATGCTCTGCCACGGGATGCCTTAACTATGAGTATCCTCCCCTTCTCCCCTTTGAAGACTACTGCTACAGGTGATTTAAGTAGTCTGCCAAGCCTTAGGACTAGCGATGTTGCTCCACGCTTCTTCCAGTAGCTGCTTGCATCAATAAATTTCAAGTACCCGATGTTCTTTCCAGTTATAGCTAGATCCATGACCACTCTATTCAATTCTTCGTCTACTTCTTTCACTTTTTTCTCAAGCATTTTTAGCTCTAGAGCACTAAATGGTGGAGAGGATGGAAATGGATCCACTAACCACATAACGATCTTCTCATATAGCTCGGGATCTCTCTTAACATTTAGGGTCTTTGATATAACTGAAGCTAACTTCAGTAACTGGAGTAATTCACTTGGTGCTCGAAGGCCTCTATCCATGTATGAGACCACCGTTGTAAACATCTTGAGCTTCTCGTGCACTTTAACTCCTTTACTTAATAGGACTCCGTAGAGTATAGTTGAAGTAGCTTCGAGCGATACGTGGACTTCGTCACATAACTTCCTCAACTCACTTTCAGAGTTAAGTGTAGATAAGTGATGATCTATGTATATTAGTCTGCCCACGCTGAAGCGCTCTCTAAGCACTTTAAATAAGCCAGCCACTTTACTTAAAAACGGGATGTCCAAGAACATTACTGCCTCATAGCTTTCACTAAGCCTCGATAGTAGAGCATATATGTTCGAGGGTTCAACAGGCTTTAAATCAACTTTACAGCATTCCTCAAGAGGGTATCTGCATGCAATGCCTTGTGAATAATAGGCTAGAGCAGAGGCTACTGCACCATCAGCATCCCAGTCGCTGACTACTAGAACTCTTCCAACCAACTGCATCAATCCCCTCTACTTGTTGTAAATAATTCCTAACGCACTTACTCTTATCTCTTCCTACCAACTCACTAATAAATCGATCGGGGGATGTTTTCCCTTATTACGTCATTCCATTAGAGCATATATCCTATGCCTCCGTTAACTAGTTATTGCGTAGATGCAAATCGGTGTCTGCGTTGAACTTGTTTGAGAAAGCAGTTTCAATGGAGCCAAAGCTCGCGGAAGTCCTTGCAATAGCGGAATTAGTTATGGGCGATGACCCGGCTCACGGATGGCCTCACGTTGTCAGAGTCTCCAAGTACGCTGAAGCAATTGCTACAAGTGAGGGACTGCGCGGCGTGAACTGGCCTATATTGTGCGCTGCCATAGCATTGCACGACGTTGGACGCGCTAAGGAGAAAGCGCTGGGGAAACACCACGCACTCATTAGTGCTGAAATGGCTGAAAACATTCTTACCCACATGGAGTTCAGCCATAGCTTCATAGGCTGCGTTAAGAAGGCCATCTTAGCCCATAGCTATAGCTTAAGAGTTGGGCCGGAGAGTATTGAATCAAAAGTACTCAGTGACGCTGATAAGCTAGACGCTGTTGGAGCAATAGGCATTGCGCGCGTACTATATATGAGTTGCAGCATGCGTAGAGGCTTTAAGGAGAGCATTGAGCACTTTAAGCAGAAGATAGTGAAGCTACCGGACTACATGTACTTCGAGTCAGCGAAGAGAATTGCTATGAAGCTTGCTGAAGAAGTAAGTGCATTCATTCAATGGTTTGAGGAACAGAGCTTCCTTCTCGAAGCAGGCATTTAACTGTAGATCGTTTAAACAAACCCCGATTGTTCTAGAGCTTTAGCAATTTATCCAATTCAAAGTCCTTACACATCACTAAGTCTCTTGCGAGAGAGCGTAGAAAAGTATGATCTTCTTCAACAGCTCTTCAACTACTGAAATCCCTTCTTCAAGTCTTTCAACTCTATCCCTAAGCTCAGCTAGCTCCTTCTCAAGCTCCCTTAATTCAAGGAAGCTCAATGCTCTCACTCCAAGGGGGTTCTGTATCTTGAGTAAAATTTATAATTAACGTATCGCTACCTATTCACTCCAGGTGTGAGGTATGTTGTTTAACGAGAGTTAACGACTATCCCAGCGCTCAGTTAAACAATTGTGTACTTAAGCGCCGGGAGACGCGTTGCAACGTAATTGCTTGGATAGCGAAAACGTATGGTGACGCCATTATTGTTAGAACTTACTCAGGCTTCAGAAGACTTGTTGCAAGCAGCGAAATCATAGGGTCCCTACTTAAACTCCCCCTAGAGAGCTCTATAGCTGTCGAGGGTGTGTGCAGTGAAGAAGAAATACTTGTTGAAAATTACAGAGTTTTAAGCCTGCCTAAGTTTGAGAGGAGAATTGACTACGCTATTGATCTAAGAAGCGTTGACCCCGTTGAATTAGCTAAAAACAGCCACTGGTACTTGAGGAACCCCCTGTGGGCAAAGATCTTGAAGATACAGGAGCGCGTAGTTAATAGCGCAAGAGAGTTCTTGTATAGAGAAGGCTTCACTGAACTCCTACCATTAGTAATTAGTCCAGTAACTGATCCAGGGCTTAGAGGAGCTAGGAAAGTAAAGGCGTATATCTATGGGGTAGAGCATGAAGTTTCCAGTAGCATAATAATGTATAAGCAGGCGACTGCCGCAATCTTTGGAAAAGTATTCTTCGTAGCACGCAACGTTAGGGAAGAGCCTCTGGAGAACATTCTTAGTGGAAGGCACTTAGTTGAGTTCACTCAAGTAGACCTTGAAGTAGCTCATGCTTCGCTAAACGATGTAATAGATCTTGGGGAGAGAATGGTTTACTACATATGTGAAAAAGTTAAGAGTGATGAAGAGCTGTTGAGCGGAGTCAACGACAACTTAGAGTGCCTTAAACCACCATATCCTAGGGTTACTTATGACGATGCCTTAAGCATAGTCAACAAGCTCGGGTTCAACATTAAGTGGGGCGTAGAGTTGACTAGTGAAGCAGAAGTAGCGTTAGCTAAATACTTTAACTCACCAGTTTGGATCACTGGATTTCCATCAATTTCAAGGGGCTTCTACTACTTGCAGAACCCCCACGACTCTAGGTATAACGTGGACTTTAACTTAATTATGCCAGGAGTTTGCGGAGAAGTAATTGACGGAGGCTTAAGGGAGTACAATTACGAAAAGCTTATAGGTAGAATAAAGATGCTTAACGAGCCCTT
>CALKYD010000037.1 GCA_938003605.1 uncultured Sulfolobales archaeon
TAAGGAGTTTAATGGAGTTGAGCGCGTGAAGGCGTTGTGGGCTATGGGGGTTAAGGTTGGTGGCGAGAGGTTTGACAAGTAAATTGATGGCATCAATCATTGCTATAGGCACAGAGCTCACGAAGGGCTTAGTTCAAGATGTGAATGCATACCAACTTGCTAAGGAGCTTACTAGCATTGGAGTGGAAGTCGCCAGGATCATAATAGTGCCAGATGATAAGCGTGAAATAGAGTGGGCTTTAAAGGAATGCCTTGAGTTAAGCAATGTAGTCATTGCGACAGGGGGCTTAGGTTTTACAGAAGATGATGTAACTATTGAGGCAGTTGCTTCAACACTAGGGCTGCCCATAAGGCTCGATGCTGAAGCACTTGAAATGATTAAGTCCAGGGTCAGTGGGGAGGTTAAATGGGAAGCTAAGGCTGCGTATCTTCCAGCGGGCTCCAGGCCCCTATACAATAGGGCGGGCATTTCACCAGGCATCTATGTGGGAATCGATGGCAAGCACTTATTCCTTCTACCAGGAGTACCTGTTGAAGCTATGGCAATATTCCAAGACCACGTCAAGCCTTTCCTAAAATCCATGCTGGGGCAATGCATAGGTAGGGCAACTGTAGTCGTTGAAACAACGCATGAAGTTGAAGCAGAAGTTGATGAAAGGATACGCCAAGTCAAGTTAAAGCACCCATCAGCTTACTTTAAGACGCAAGCATCTAAACCAGTTAAATTGATCGTCAGTGTTGTCACTGATAAAAACGACTTAGAGAGTCTAGTAAACGAAGTCTTGAATGACTTAAAGCTAGCTATAAACATCAGGGACTTCAAGGTTAAAGCAGGCCTTCAATAACCCCACTTCAACAGTTATTAAAACTCTATCCCACGGCCTCCTCGCTTACACGCTGTAGTAAGGCTCTTAGATGATCGTGTGCTCCAAGCTAAGGTCGCGAAATACTGCAGCAAAATGCGCAACGCATTCATTGAAGAAACACTACATTAAAACGCTTGCCGTAGAAATCCGTGAGCGTGAAGATCGACGTATCCATAGGCACTTAAACGTGAAAAGCATTACTAAGCCTGCAGCGAGCTCAACCTCAACATAGAAAACATTTATAAGCTTCATAAATTACCCTACTTCAGGGACGGCGGCAGACGCGCGTAGAGAGCCCGTGACCCGGGTTCAAATCCCGGCGGCGGCGCTCTCTACACTTTAGACTCACCAGCTGTTCTTGTTTGAACAACTTTAATATACTGGAATACGTATTTCAAGAAGCTTAAGGAGGCCGAGTGGTTAGAGGAATTGAAGTATCCTCTAGACAAGATCTGTATAAAGAGCGGCCTGCTGTGCCCTAGATGCCAGAAGATCGTTGATAGTGGAGCCGTAAAGAACTTCGAAATTCCCTTAATGAGGCGATTGATGGATTTAGAGGACTCAGTTAAGGAACTTAAGGAGGCAGTCTATAGAAAGGCATCTAAAAGCGGTAAACATGTAGTAATTGTAGTGGAAGGTGTGGGGAACTACACGGTTCTAGAGAAAGTTAGTAAGAGGTTGAGTGAAGAGATGGGCTTACTCATTAAGTTAGTTGAGTGGAGCAATGATAGGAGAAAGATCATAGAGCAAGTAGTTTCGCCAATCACGTTGGCAGCAGTTAACTCAGTCTGGCTACCAGATGGAAGTGAAGTAATAGTTGTCATAGTTCCCAAGAAAGAGCAAAGACTTCTCGGCGAAAAATCGAGAGACTACGAAGCCATACTCTCAAATATACTTGGTGCACCGACTAGGATTAGGTATGCATAGACATGCTTGGGCAAGCCATTAGGGTTAGAGGTATTTCAGAAAGACTTCTCTAGTGAGTACTTCTAAGCCTCCTTTAGCAACTACTCTTCCACTATTTAAAACCAGCACTTGATCTGCTATGTTCTTCGCAAAAGCGTAGTCGTGAGTAGCTATAACGATAGTTTTCCCAAGGGTCTTCATCTTCCTCAGCAACTTAAGTAATGACAGCCTGTCCTTAATGCTTAAGTCACCCGTAGGCTCATCTAATAACAGTACGTCTGGGTTATACGCAAGTATGGATGCTAAAGCAACTTTCCTCTTCTCACCTCCACTTAAAGTAAACGTAGATCTTTTGAGTAAATGGCTTATCCCAAGCATCTTGGATAACTCCATAACTGCGTCCATGACTTTAGCTTCATCAATGGCCAGCTGTCTTAAAGCATAAGCAAGCTCGTCGTAAACTGTTGGATTGAAGAGCATGTCATCAGGGTCCTGAAACAATACCCCGATCCTCCTCCTAGCCCCTGGGAGAAGGCTGCATAAGGGAGCTCCATCTAGCAGTACTTCTCCACTAACTGGGCTCAGTATGCATGAAGCAACTAGTAGTAGTGTTGTCTTACCCGACCCTCCTGGACCCATAACGCACGTTACTTCTCCTTCACTAAATACGGCGCTTACATTGCTAAGCGCAACGACGTTGTTTGGATAAACGTAGCTTACGTTGCGTAGTTCTAAAACCATTTCTTTACACCGAAGAGCATGTAAAGACATGTCTCTAGAAGCGTTGTAAGCGCAAGCATTACGGTGGACCTGCGGCTAGCCTTAACAACGTGCGTAATTAAAGGCCTTTCGCTAAGACCTCTAGCCTTTAAAGCCATGGATAGCCTGTTCCCCCTCTCAACACCTCTCACAACTACTTCCCCAACTACGTTAAATAAATCACTTAACTTACTTCCACCCATGTTTCTTGACTCACGGGCCATCAGTAGCCTCAGCAAATCCCTAGTCATTAATGGAGTGAACTTATTGAAGAAGTACAGTGATTCCACTAAAGGTTTTGGAACTCTCAACTTCATTAATCCAGATAAGACGCCGCTCCAGCCAATGACGCTCATCAGTGACACTAGCCTTAGCATGGCGGCAACTACTCTAGCTACAAGAGTAGAGAAGTTCATTAAGCCCATAAAGTCTCCGGCAATTAATTGAACTAAGTATGGAGAGCCTATGATGAGTGCAAACGCCAGGGCAAGCTTAATTAATCCAGCGGACTCCCTTAAGTCCCCCCCGCTCATCAATACGATCGTTATTGAAACAGCTGTGCTTAATATAATGAACGCAAGGCTGTTTGAAGTAGAGACCAGGACTATGCTGATGAAAGATGCTGTAATAGCTACTGCAGGATCAGCCTTTACATCTACGTGCTCGAAAAAGCTCAGTGACTCAACAGATTCATTTAGGAACTCTACTATAGTTCTCGATAAGTTAGTCAACTTCCCTGCTTCCCCACGCGCGCTAAAGCCTTATCTAAAATAAAGATCGTTAGAGCTATCGCCCCCACTCCAATGAATCCCGACGCTATGTACCCTAGGCATGGATCTAGGCCGGGGATAGAGTAATCCTTTAAGGGCCACTCATCTCTCCACTCCTCTAGGCTAAGCATTTCAATAGCT
>CALKYD010000038.1 GCA_938003605.1 uncultured Sulfolobales archaeon
TGAGGCAGATGGATCTCTATCTCCGCTTAGACTTGAATACTCTTATGGAGATACGTGGATTCTGCACGTTAGTGTAACTAGTGCTACAACAGTTAACAGGACTATTGTCGTTGACTTAGTTGATTTAGCTGGAAACAGTGCGTCATACAATTTGACAATAACTTTCTATAGAGCTGGGGAAACCGGCGGCTTCTACTACGGGCCTCAGCCAATGAATGTGACTGTAGAGAAGTTCGTGAGGATAGAGAGTTGTTTGAAGGACGGCCTTCCATTAGAGGGCTTTGGGCCGGGGTCGCCGGCTGTAGTGAGGCCTGGTGGAGTGCTGGACGTAGAGCTTAGATCGGGTTCAATGACTTTGAAGGAGGTGTATATAGAGGGGGCTTTCAGCGCCGGCGGTAGAGTAGTTTACAGAATCTATAAGCTGTACCCGGAGGCATATGCCTATGAATACGTAAGGTATGAGACTGCAGTGACTAGTACTCTGACTTCCACAATTATTGAAGCCAGGACTATAACTACAACAACTACTGCAGTCGTTGGAAAAACCAGTACGTTCACTAAGACCATTACTGAGACGAGAACTACTGCAGAACTACTCACTACGTATGCTACACCAACTGTAAACTACCCACTAGTAGCTGCATCCATAGTGTTAACATTAGTTGCTGTAGTTGTGTTCTTGAGGAAGAGGCATTAATGATTTTTTAGCTAAACCATTTTTAACAGAAGTTCCAAGGCCTCATTTATGTTCTCGCACCACTCAGTGGTCCTTAAGGCATCCTGCGACAAACTTTAAAATGATCCCTGGTGAAGCTTATTCTATGATCTTCTTTAAGCACCTCATCGATGCCAACATAGATGCTGCAGTAAAAGCTGTTAGCACTAGGAGTTCCTGCAGTATGTCATAAGAGTTGCCTATGATCAACTTTCGTAAAATCGAAATAGTGTACGTAAGTGGGTTTACTAGAGACACGTACTTAATGATGTCGGGCATTACATCTATTGGATATAGAGCGTTGCTAGCGAAGAACAAGGGCATTGTTATAGCTCCTATTATTCCCATAAACCTCTCCCGAGTCTTGATGAGCGAAGCTATTAGTATGGAGATCCCTGTGAAGCCCATGCAGACTAGCACTAAGACTAAATATCCCACGATGATGTTAATGGGGTTGCCGACTATCTTGGCTCCCACAAACGCCGCTGACGCTAGTACTATTACGTACTGAGTTGAAGCCCTAATTCCCCCAGCTATAGCTCTACCAATCACTATATGGCTCCTCTGCAGAGGCGATGCCAGGAGCTTCTTCAAGATCCCCGACTCTCTTTCAAATATTAAAGCAATCCCATATGCTGGAGCTATAAACGTAGATGATTGCAGTACGACTCCGGGAGTTATGAATGTAGTGTAGTCATCTATTCCTGAAAACGCCCTTGCCCTAGCCATAACAGATCCGAAGACGGCTATCCATAGTATTGGCTGGATTGCACGCGTGATTATTTCAAAAGGATCGTGTCTAAGCCTTCTTAACTCCATTTCAGCCATAGCTAAGAGGGAGCTAAAGCCCTTCAGCAAATTCATCAACCACCTCTTCTAATCATTCTCCTCACGCTTTCCACGTCCTTAATTCGCCCGAGTTCATTGGAGATCTTTCTCCCCGCGAGCTTTATGAATACTTCGTCTAAGCTTGCTTCATGTACTTTAAGCTCCCGTATGGCAATCCCGCTTCCATAGAGTTTTTCAATTATTAGAGGCAACGTAGTAGCAATATCGCTAATAGTTAGGTTCAGGCAATCATCCTCTACATGAGTGGCTAAAACACCTGGAACTGATGAAATAGCTTCTAATGCCTTGTTGATAGGCTCCTTAAGTACTATGCTCACTCTATCTCCCCCCACCAACTTCTTTAAATCGCCGGGAGCTCCTTTGGCAACTAATTTACCTTGGTTAAGAAGCGATATGCTATCCGCATACTTATCTGCTTCATCCATGTAGTGTGTGGCGAAAAACACCGTAGTCCCGCTTTCTCTCCTAAATTCACTTATTTTACTCCAAACAAGGCTGCGGGCCCTTGGATCTAGGCCTATGGTTGGCTCGTCGAGAGCTAGGAGCCTGGGCTTAGTCATGAGGGCTATGGCTATCTCAAGCCTTCTTATCATACCCCCCGAGTAGTACCTGACTAACTTGCCGGCAGCCTCACTTAACTCCATGAAGTCCATTAATTCCTCGATTTTCTTACTCCTCACGTCTTTCGGTACACCGTAGATTTTTGCGTAAAGCAACATGTTTTCATAACCGCTTAAGTCGCTCCAGAGGGATACTTCTTGAGGTACGTATCCGATCATCTTTCTAACATTTGAAGAGTCTCTTACGACGTCGTATCCAAAGACTTTAACTGATCCTTCATTAGGATTCAGCTGTGTTGTAACTATCCTTATTAGAGTGGTTTTCCCAGCACCATTCGGGCCCAGTAATGCATGTACAGATCCTTCTTCAACGTCTAAGCTAACTCCATTTAGAGCTCTGAAGCTACGTCCATAAACTTTAACTAATTCCCTAACCTCTATGGCCTTCAACTCAGCTGCCCCAAAGTATATATTTCTCAGAAATATATTTCTGAGAAATATACTTTTTGCATAAATCCTCTTAGCTTAAGGAATTGTGAGCGTAGGTGAGGCCTTGGAGGAGCTAATTATTTGTGTGGCAGAGCCCTTAAGCTATCCTTACTAAATGATATGAGTACTTCTTGCCCAATGGATAAGTCTAAGTTCTTAGGAGCATATGTTACAAGTGATGCGTCTTTAACTTTCACTCTTAATTCCTGCTTTTCACCTACAAACATTTTGAATTCTACGACTCCCTTCAGTACATTTACACTGGCATTAATTGAAGTACTTGAAGGCTCTACAACTATGTCCTCAGGCCTTACTACAGCTATGACTCTATCGCTGAGTTCAGAGTCCTCAATTACTCCTTCGACTTCCACACCCAATTCATCTATGTACATTCTTGTGTAAGCACCTCCTCTCTCAACTACTT
>CALKYD010000039.1 GCA_938003605.1 uncultured Sulfolobales archaeon
AGGAACGTGTTCATAGTCACTTGCAGGCCTGGAAACTACGCGCTATGCGAAGAGGAAGTCGGCAATGCACTATATGAACTAGACCCAGGCCTCTCACTTGAAGCAACGAAGCATCCTGGAGTACTACTGCTTTACACAGACGTCGATTTATGGAGGGCATTCAAGAGGATTAAGTCCTTTGAATACGGATTTGTGGAGAGAGTAATCCCTCTACAAATAATAGTTGAGCCTAAGGAGGAAAGCGTCATTAAAGCAGTCGACGAGTTGCTGAAGAACGTAGATGAGAAAACGCTCTGCATTAAAGTAAGGCTCAGGGGGATCAGGGGTTTAAGCAAAAACATATGGATATCAATATCAAGGCATTTAAGGCAGCTCAGCTTCTCGATCAACAGCAACTCAGCTAAGTGTATATACGTTGAAGGAGTTGGGGAAATAGTTGGAGTAAGCATATTGAAAAACAAGGAGGATAAGGTGCGTAAGGAAAAGTACATGGAGAATCCGTTGACTGAAGAGCCTTACTCATCAGTTGCGACTAACGTTGCCCCTAAGGTTAAGCAGTAGTAACTTCAAAGATCTATGATATACGGGTATTTTTACGGGATGAGTGATAAGCTGATCGCTGGTCACTCTACTCCAAGAGTTCTTTTAAGCATGTCGGGATTTACGCGTCCAGCGGAGAACGTCCTACCCGTCCTGGAGTTCGTCATTGAGATTACTGCTGGAGCAAAAGCCCTTAAATCCACGTCGTAGAACCCTCCTGGGGATTCCCTAAATATCTCCGTAAATGACTTGCCATCTGTTGGAGGCACCTTAGCTACGTACTCCCTTAACTCTTCATCATCTTCGTAGTCCACTATGTAGTACGTTGTACCTCCATACCTTATGGCATCGTTAGTCCTACCCATTGCTATAGATGGATCGGGGTGTACTGGAGCTATTGGAGCTGATCCTGAGCCAAATGATATCCTCGTGAAGTCGAATCCGAGCAGGCCTAACTTAAGGATCCCTACCTCCACTACGCGTCCAGCTATTTGAACTGAGCCGGCTAGACTTGAAGTAGGCGTAATTAATGCATATAGGTTCTCAGGCTCTACGCCGCATGATCTTGCTATTGACAGCAGTACTTCGTTTGGTGGAAAACTGCTTGACTCTATCACGATAACTGCCTTATCATAGCTATCCCTGTACTGTATCTTCTCGTATATCTCCCTTGGAGTATAAGTCACGAGGCCCTTCCTACGCAGCTCCTCCCTCTTTAATCCAACAGCTGTTGGAATGCTCCTATCTAATGCCAGCGCTCTAGCGGGCCCTGAGCCTATTGCAAAGTAGTCTCCATATCTAATCTCCCAATCCCCCAGCTGGCCTCCAATAGTTGCAATAACTGGGTAATCTGAGGATGCATTCAGGGTTGGAAGAGCGAAGCCGCCGTAATCAATGGTTGAGATGGAGAAGTTGATTAGGTCTCCAGCAGTGACTCTAGCTACATGTAAGCCTGCTTCAATGCTCCCCTCAACGCTTACACCACAGTCTACTACTGTCGCTCCACACGGCGCTCTAACTACTTTTACACGGAGTTCGTCAGCCCTATCAATCATTTCATTGACCACTTTAAAGGCTCTCTCATTAATGCTAATCATGAAGTCCACCAACGTAGTTTCTAGTACTTACTTTGCTTACACAAGACTTAAAGGGTTTCTCCACAAGCGCTCTCCCACGTCTTTAAATGCTCCTATCTCAACTAGTGGAGCTAGCCCTAATTCACATGCCTCCTCCCTCTGTCTAAAGGTCGTGGAATTCCATGGGGTTCAACGTATAGAGCTCTCCTTAAGTTTAAGTATGCTAAGCCCATATTAATTGCTTGGAAGCCGGGGGCTTCCCTAGGCGGTAACTTAAGTTACTTTAATGAACTTCAAGCCCCTCCCTACATCAGGGATCAGTATTGGCTTATCGAAGTGTCCTCTGCGTTCAACCCTAAATACTCCCTCAATAGTAGTCCCAGGCCTTAGTTCTGTAAAGAGTATTTTAAATGATGATAGTAGCGCTTCGTAACTATATGGCTTTACTACGACTCTATACATGGCTGGAGTAGTGTGGGGGCTTAAAGCCTCAACTACTTCGACCTTCAGGGACTCCTCACTTACTTCAATGACCTTATCTATGCAGCCGCTATACCCATGCTCGTAAGGCACAAGCCTTATTGAGTACCTAACGTTCATGAATGACCCCTGTAGAACGCTCCTACTCCTCAAAGCTGCGTAGTCACTGAATGAGATCCATGGGTTCTTCTTATGCTCTTCTAGAAGCTCGCTTAAGCTCAGGGACTTAAGTACTCCTGCTTCACGTAGAGTAATCAATGACTCATACACTCTTCGCGATGCATTGCTGCCGTAAAACACTAAGTCTATATCTCCATTGAGCCCCAGGCTTGAGCTTCCAGTGAAGTAAGCGTCTTCACTAAGATCTACGTTAGCGTATTCATTAATTAGCCTAGCTATCTCCCCTGCTTTGCCGGAGAGCCTAGTGCCAACGTACGTTGACTTACTTAGTGGAATTACTGGAACTACTGCATTAATACAGTCCCAGTAGAGTTCCTCAAAGTACTTCCCCTTAAGCCAACTAGGCATTTTCATCGGCGGGACGTGCTCAATGAAGTACTTTGGGTAAGCAATGATGAAGTCCTCTGGGTGTTGATATCCTTTTGCAACCCATACAACTCCATTATAGGCGTACAGCTCTCCCTCCAAGCACTTTGCTTCCCTCATCACTTAAGCACCCCAATGCCTTCAGAAGCTTCTAGATAGAGCTCCACCCACGTCTCCAATGCAAGTACGCTGCTTATAAGTAGTGCGCGAGCTATGCTGAAGCTCTGAAGCGCCTTTATTGCTAAGACGTTAAGGTATAAAGTGCTGCATGGCTTAACATATACGTGGTGATCGCTGATTTGCTTGTAGAAGTAATTATTCTGGGTAGAGGTGGGCAGGGAGGAGCTACTGCCGCCAACATTATTGTCTCTGCAGCCATAATGGATGGCTTAACAGCTCAAGCATTTCCATTCTTTGGAGCGGAGAGGCGTGGAGCTCCTGTTAAAGCATTCGCCAGGATAAGTGATGGGAGGATACTTAGGCACGGAATGTTCAGTGAAGCCGACGTACTAATAGTCATGGATCCAGGCTTAGTGAGGGCTAATTACGCTAAGGAGGTATTCATAAGGAATGGGGGGCGCGTAGTGATTAATTCCCCGAGTGATGCAGCAATAAGGTGCGAGTCCTTTAGCTTACTCGGTAGAGCATACTTCTACAGAGTGGATGCTCGAGCAATAGCTTTAAGAAACAAGCTAGTCGTAGCTGGATGGCCTCTAGTTAACGCGTCAATGCTTGGAGCATTCTCTAAAGCAACGGGATTGATTAGAGTGGAGAGCGTTAAGAAGGCCGTCGCGGAGTTCTTTGGGGGGAGGATTGGCGAAGTAAACGCTATCGCTGTAGAGGAAGCATTTAATGAAGTGGAGGAGTTCACTCCAATCAATGGGTGAGCGAATTGACTAAGGTAGTCAAGTCATCCCACAAGATCCCTATAGCTAGGCCAAGCATAGGCGTCTCAGGTAGGACGGGCTTATGGAGGTGGGCGAAGCCAGTAGTAGACTTATCTAAGTGCACTAAGTGCTATCAGTGCGAGATATACTGCCCAGAAAACTCCATTATAGTTGAGCCGCTGAAAGGGGCTGTAGTAAACTACGATTACTGCAAGGGCTGCGGCATATGTGTTGAAGTATGCCCAGCAGAGGCAATAAGCATTGTTGAGGAGGAGTAGCATGGTTCTCAAGGGCTTAACTGGGAACCACGCAGTCGCTCTAGCTGTAAAGATGGCTAGAGTGGATGTTGTCTCAGCATACCCCATTACTCCACAGACGACTATTGTTGAAAA
>CALKYD010000040.1 GCA_938003605.1 uncultured Sulfolobales archaeon
ATGTATTTATGCATGCAGACATTCGTGGAGCTCCTGCAACAGTAATTAAAGTGCGTAGAGGGGAGGGCTTTGAGAAAAGCATTCGTGAAGCAGCTTTAATAGCTGCATGCTACTCTAAGGCTTGGAGCATAGGTTTTAGCGAAGTAGATGTATATTGGGTTCTTGGAGAGCAGGTATCTAAAGCTCCTCCATCAGGGGAGTACCTTGAAAAAGGATCATTCATGATCTATGGCAGGAAGAACTATGTGAAACACGTAGCGCTTAACATAGCTTTAGGAGTGGAGGAAGTCTATGACTCGCTTTACGGGACTTATCGACGCGTAATAGTCGGGCCAGAGAACGTTGTTGGGGGGAGAAGCCTAGTGTACGCAGTTATAGCTCCAGGCAGCGTTGACTCCAACGCTACGGCTGAAGAGCTTGTGAAGTCATTCAGCAAAGTGCTTGGAGAAGACGTTGGAGTGAGCCTAAGCGAAGTAGTTGAGAGACTGCCGGGTTCATCGAGGATCATGAAGATCAGTAGAGGGGTCTCCTCATGAAGCGCCAGTAGCCTTCTACGCGCTTTCCAGAATTCAAGAGCTTATGTTCAAATAAGGTTTTAAAAGAGATTATCGACTTTTAAACCAAAGCTAATCCCCTCCATATAGGTGAATGCTTTGGTCGAGAGGAAGATAATCGTAGAGGAAGTTAGAGTTCAACCTGTTGAAGAAATGAGGGTGGAGTTAGTTGAGAGAAAGGGCTTAGGCCACCCTGACTACATAGCTGATGCATCTGCTGAAGCAGCGAGCAGAGCACTCTGTGAATACTACTTGAAAAACTACAGCTTAATACTCCACCACAACTTAGATAAAGTGCTAGTTGTTGGAGGGCAAGCCAACCCTGTTTTCGGGGGAGGCGAAGTACTAGAGCCTATATACATAATTGTATCCGGTAGAGCTACGACAAGTGTTCGAACAGCTAAAGGCGTTGAGCCAGTGCCTGTTGGCACACTAATCATTAAGGCAGTAAGGAACTGGATTAGGAGCTGCTTTAGGTACTTAGATCCAGAGGCAGACGTAGTGGTTGACTATAAGATAGGCATGGGCTCTAAAGATCTTCGCGAGCTATTCTCCATGAAGGCTAAGACGCCTGCTGCGAACGATACAAGCATAGGAGTAGGCTATGCACCATTAAGTAAGCTCGAGGAACTTGTCCTCAGTACTGAGAGAATGCTTAATTCAAGGGAGTTTAAGGATAAGCTACCGGCTGTAGGCGAGGATGTAAAAGTAATGGGGCTAAGGCTCGATAAAAGGATAGAGCTCACAGTAGCTGCAGCAATGGTGTCAAGGCATGTGCGAGATATAAATGAATACATTAGCATTAAGGAGGAAGTGATTGAATCAATACTAGACAATGCATCGAAAATAGCTCCAAACTACTCAGTGAAAGTATACGTAAACACAGCCGACATAATTGAACGTGGAAGTGTTTACATAACTGTAACAGGTACTTCAGCTGAACACGGAGATGATGGAATGACGGGCAGAGGCAATAGAGCTAATGGACTCATAACCCCCATGAGGCCTATGAGCATGGAGGCCACTGCAGGCAAAAACCCTGTTAACCACGTTGGGAAAATATATAACGTAGTTGCAACACTTATAGCTAATAAGATATACAATGAAGTTAAGGGCGTTAGGGAAGTCTACGTCAAGTTACTAAGCCAAATAGGTAAGCCCATAGATGAGCCGTTCATGGCTAACGTAAAAGTGCTTCCAGAGGGAGATAAGTTATCCTCCAACACTACTTCAGAAATAGAGAGCATAGTTGACTGTGAGTTGAGTAACATAGTTAAGATAACTGAGAAGATATTGAAGAATGAAGTTATGTTATTTTAAGGAATCCCTATGTAAACAGCGCCTATATTTTTGCCCTTACGATCCTCCTGGACTCAAGGTCTTCGCTTAAGCCAATGGATTTAGTTCTCTCCGCCCTATACTCCTCTAAGACCTTGAGGACAGCGTTCTTCCTCTCGCGCTCTTCATACTCAATTATTTTCCTCCACTCACTATCGATCGCTGCTTCAACCAACGGCTCCACGATTACTAATGAGCCGATGCAGTAGTGCTCGTAGTTTCTTAAGTCTATTACTGGAATACGCATGTTTAAGTAGCGCTCAGGCGTAAGAGTTGCTATAGCTATCTTCATTGACTTCAGCAATTCCAGCGCATCGTCGCTTACAGGAGAATCAGTGTATATTGCCCTAATTACACCCCTATGTTTAAAGTCTATGGATTTAATGGATTCTGCAGTAACGCTGCTTAGCTTTGGAATAACCTTGAGGCCCTCTATTAAGGCTCTTTCAAGCATTTTTTGAAGCTGTGCGTAGTCCCTCTCAAGGGAGTTTAATGCTTCCTCTAATTGAGAGATCTTTTTCCTCAACGACTTGTTCTCCTCCTTAAATAAATTTATTTGCCTCTCATATTCATCGATGGGATTAATTGTTTGCTTTAAGTTCCTCAACTCCACTTGCAGTCTCTCAATCTCGCTCGCGAGAGCCCTTGTCTTGGCTTGAAGAGATGCTTTCTCTGCTTCAAGAGCTTTCAACCTTGACTGCAGCTTCTTCAATGCCTTGTTTTCACTGCTTCTGTAGCCATGGACTTCAGTTCCGCTGCCTGCTCCGGCTTCAACTAAGTCCTCTATTGAAACAGCTCTTTCTATTTCCTCTTCTATAGCTTCCGCAATGGTTTTTCCACGAATTATGGCTTCCTTAACTCTACCTACATCTATTTGAGCGTTGAACTTACTTATGTAGGCTTCCGCCTGCTCAAACTTATCTACATAGTTTAGGAATGCCTTGTAAGCTGATGCTAGTGCATCTCTTTCATGGCTGTCCGAGATCTTTATCCACGGGTAGTTTTTCCTAAGGCTTTCAAGTAGTAAGTCCTTTTCATCATTGCTTAAGTCTCTGGAAGGACTGTATAGGACTGCCTTAAATACGGCTGCAAGCTTCTTAACTGATTCAGGGGGTGAGGCAACGTCTGTAGCTATTATTGCAGGCCTCCCATACTGGGTCAGTAGCAGTAGTACTTCAGCTCTATCTAGGTTCTTAGAGCTCTTAACTAACAATGGGACTCCATTAATGTCGAGTATGGCTAGGCCAGTCCAAGTACCTGGATCTAGGCCTACTATTAATGGCTTTGAGTCTACTTTGGATTCCCCAAGAGCGTTGAGTGGCTCAAAAACTATCTTAGAGCTGTATACAGGCCTTACATCAACCTTAATGTTATGCGTCTTAATTGGCTTCACTAAGCTCAGCACTCTGCTCCTCGGGGCATAGACTATGAACGTGCTTCTACTTAATCCACCACTAGACCTAGTTATCAATAGGTCGTAATCTATGTTATTTGAGTCCAGCGTGGACTTTATTTCCTTAGTTACTCTAAGTATTCCAGCCCTTATGTTTCTCACATACCTGTCGTGACTCATGCCTCCCTTTGAAGACTCCCTCCCCTTAGATATAATTATTTTAGACTTATCCTCAACTAGCCTAACTCTATATCCAAAGCCCTTCTGAGCTGCTAGAGCAACTATGTATGCAGTCTGTAGTGGCTGGGGCTTGTTGTAGACCTCTATGCCGAGGCTCTTCGCCAACAGCTTTACGCTCAGTTTCTCGCCTCCGACTCCAGTTACTTGCACTATCTCTATGTCTGGAGGCAGTAGTGAGAGGAGGCTGAATAGCTTTGACTTACTTGGAGCCAGCTCATATATGTTGTCTACTGCTACTATCTTAGGAAGCGTGTCCCACAGGATCCTGATTAACCTACCTATGCTTACATCCTCGTGTTCACTGACTACTTCTCCTCCCCGTAGAACCACTACGCTATAGTGGGGTGGAGTAGAAGACTCAGGGCTTCCATACTTAACGTCTATTCCTACAACAACTCTATTGGAACTGTCCTCCGCCTGTGACATGACTAAGAGCCCTATCTACACTTAAACGCACTCTGTAGATTTTATTGAAGAACCTCACTATGTACTCTACGTCTCGCTTCAATAGACTTAGGGCGCTCGGATGATCTTTCTCAACGTACTGCGGCCAATCAATTACATAAGCCCTCCCATCTTCGGCGCTAACCATGACGTTGTACTCGCTTAAATCCCCGTGCACTATTCCTACATCTACGTATGCTTTCCTAATAGTTTCAAGTATATCCATTAGTGCTCCCTCCGGGTTGTTTAACTTAGGCCTCCTGTATAGTTCAACTCCATTTATGTAGCTTATGACTACTGCATGCCTATTCCACGCGTATGGCCGTGGGACAAGGCTTCCCATTCTATATAGATCCAGTAGTGCTTTGTACTCTCTTTCAGCAGCTATTTTCGACTGAGCATACCAGTTTAACTGAGGGTTTTTAACGAAAGCCCTGGTC
Organism: uncultured Sulfolobales archaeon; assembly: GCA_938003605.1. The sequence continues at coordinate 4,410 of CALKYD010000040.1, forward strand.
CTCTTAGTAGATCTAAAGCTTCTGCAGCCTATTCTAAGGAACTTCGCTATGACTAATAAGTCTCCTGGAGCTCTAGCTTTATAGAGCTCGCTTTCCTTTCCAACACCTATCTTGTCTCCAATGGCTTCTAGAACTCCCTCCTTGACTAAAGCCCTTAAAGCCAGAACGTCTAAGCCTAAGTACGTTAGCCTAAAGCCTCTATAGCTCTCACTCCACCTCTTGACAAGCCTTAATTCACGCAGCTTTTCAAGCGAGCGCTCCACTCTAGTTGCTGGTGCATTCACTAGTCTCTCAACATAGTCTAGGGGGACGTACTTGTGGTTAGCTAACCCCTTCTCTATAGCGCTAAGTATTGAGAAGTCCAGTGGTGTAAGCTGCCTATACACTACGCCCAGCTTAACCAGCTGCAACACCCATACTACTAAGTTATTGAA
>CALKYD010000041.1 GCA_938003605.1 uncultured Sulfolobales archaeon
ACGGGCATCCAAACGCTACGTGGACTATGCCCTCCCTACCCATACCCCTATGGTATAAGAATTTATTAGCTTTAGCTGAAGTCCTGAGAAAGTAGGTGTATTCGATGGGGGTAAAGCTCGGCATACTAGCGCCTATTGAAGTGCCTGAAGACGTGCCTATAAAAGAGTTCACTGTGCCTCCAATGCCGGAGAAAAGCGTGTTCGCCGACATACCTGTCGACGTTGGCCCTCAGTACGAGGGGCAGAGAATTAGGAAGGACGACATGTACGTAGAGCTCGGCGGGCCAAAGATCAGGCATAAGTTCGAGCTCTTAATAGTTAGAGATGTGAGTGAAGTAGAGGATGGCAAGTTAATAATTGTAGGCAGGGATTTAAGTGAGCTGGGGGAAGGCGAGAGCTATCCCTTTGCAATATTGATAGAGGTTGCCGGCAGGAATTTAGAGCGTGAAGCAGAGGGTGTGCTTGAGAGGAGGATTCACGAGTACTGGAACTACAGTGAGGGCTGCATGCATTTAAACCAAAGGTACGACATATGGCTGAGGATAAGCAAAAGATCTGTTAAGAAAGGCCTAACGTCGTTTAAGTACATAGGGACCACTCTCTACAGATTGTATAAGGCGGCTTTCCCCGTTATTGAGAAAATGCAAGTGACGTTTATAACGGAGCCTAAAGTTGTTGAACGACTTTATGAGCAGGCGCTTAAAGTATATGAAGTCAGGGATTCAAGGATCTTGGGTCTCAGGGATGAGGAAGTTGATGAATTCTATGGATGTAAGCTCTGCCAATCGTTTGCGCCAACGCATGTCTGCGTAATAACTCCCGAAAGATCTGCTAACTGTGGAGCTATAACATGGCTTGACGCCCGCATAGCTGTTAAAATAGATCCAAAGGGTCCCATATTCCCCATACCTAAAGGCAAGCTAGTGGACTCCATAAAGGGTGAGTACGAGTACGTTAATGAAGCTGTGAAGAAGGCGAGTGGCGGCGCAATACAGCGCGTATGCCTATATACGGCGTTTGATAATCCACATACGTCGTGCGGCTGCTTTGAATGCGTGGCTTTCTACATACCTGAAGTCGATGGCTTAGGGATAGTGCATAGAGGGTATGCAGGCCCTACTCCTATAGGCCTTAGGTTTAGCGACATTGCTGATGCCGCGAGTGGTGGTAAGCAACTGGCTGGATTCCATGGGCTGGGGATAGTGTATATGAGGAGCAGGAAGTTCCTGCAAGCTGATGGAGGCTGGAGCCGCGTTGCATGGCTTACTTCAGAGCTTAAGGAGAGAGTGCTTGATGCAATACCGCCCGATCTTAGGGATAAAATTGCGACAGAGAGAGAGGTTACAAGCATTGAGGAACTACAGAAGTTCCTTATAGAAAAAGGCCATCCATTAGCGCAAAGAATTGCTGTGCCAATAGCACCTGCGCCAGCTCCAGTCGAAGAATCCTTAAAGCCTGCTGAAGCTGAAGGCGAGGCAGAGCGTGTAGCGGAGTTTGCACTACCAGCAGTCCCAGCTACAGTAGGTGGGTTTAGAGTTATATTGAAGAACGTCAGGATTAGGGCTGAACGAATAATTCTAAAAAGATCTGAGGAGAAGAAGTAAGGGGTTGTAATACGTGGACTCGGAAAGGAGGAAGGATGGAGAGAATAGGCCTTCGGCTTTCGAGGACCTTATAGCTAGGATCTTGGAGGCCCTTAGCAAGGGCATTGTTGAACTCCACGACGTTGAAATAGAGGCTGACGAACTTGAAATAATTTTACAGCCAGTGGTTGCGAGAGCTATTGCACCAACTATTGAACGAGTTGAGAGAAAGCTTGTAGAACTAGCTAAAGTAGCTTTTGAGGAAGTAGTGCTGGAGTTTCCTGGGAGAGTTGTTGAAGTAAGGATGGGGGCTACTAGAGCTGAAGGAGGTACAAGGGATAAGTCTATAGTTTTAGGAGGCGAGAACCTACCGCCATACTTCTACATCGCAGGCCTTGAGCCAGCTCCACACCCACCTGCTTTTGGAGGAGATATCTTTGATATGAGGATACCTCTGCCGAAGGCTGTTAAAGACTTGTTTAGCGATGCCCTCGATAACCCTATTGAGTGGGCTAGAGTATGGGTTAATAAGTTTGGTGCAGAGGCTATAAACATCCACCTCATAAGCACTGATCCAACAATAAAGGACACGCCTGCATCAGAGTCAGCTAAGCTTGTAGAGGACCTTTTACAGCAAGTAAAGGTCCCAATAGTTGTTGGAGGCAGCGGCAACCCGAAGAAGGATGCTGAAGTATTTAAGAAAGTAGCTGATGTAGCTGAAGGAGAGAGAATAGTCTTAAATAGCTTAAACCTAGACATGGATCTTAAGGACGTATGCCCATACTTATCTAAGAAGGATGTTGTCGTAATAGACTTCGCACCCATGGATTTAGATAAAGCTAGGGAGATCAATAGGAAGGTGTATGACTGGATACCTAGGGAAAGAATAATGCTTGACTTAAACATAGCTGGCATAGGGTATGGAGTAGAGTATGGCTTCACTGTAAATGAGAGGGCTAGGCTTGCTGCATTAATTGGTGATGCTGAGCTTCAACACCCATTCAATGTGGGGGCAGCTAATGCGTGGAGCGCTAGAGAGGCTTGGGCATCCATGGATCCCTATTGGGGCCCTAGGGAAATCAGGGGGCCTCTATGGGAGACATTGACGTGCATAATATGTCTATTGACGGGGGCTGATTACTTCATGCTCCTACATCCAACGAGCATGGGAGTCTTAAAGGAGATTAGGGATTACCTTTTTGCAAAGCCAAATCCATTAATTGACGGAGCTTTAGAGTGGGTGTCGGCGAAACTATAGGTGGTTTGAGTTGCCTTGGAGAGCTCCCAGCCCGATAGACCTGTACAACTTGCTTCCCCAAACGAACTGCGGTAAGTGTGGAGAAGCTAACTGCATGGCGTTTGCAGTAAAGCTCGTCAATTTAGAGGCTTCAGTAGAGCAGTGCCCGCCCATAGTTGAAGACTCTAGGTATAGGCAGAGCTATCAGAAGCTAAAGGAGCTTGTATCTCCATTAGTTAAGGAAGTCGTTTTAAAAGGCCCTAGAGGCGTTGTTAAAGTAGGGGGCGAGTACGTTCTCCACAGACATGAGTTGAGGTATGTGAATCCAACAGCTATAGCTATAGACGTAGACGACTCCATGAGTAGGGATGAGATTGTCTATAGAGTGAAAGCTATTGAAGGCTTCTCCTACGAGTACATTGGGAGAAGACTGACGCTAGACCTCATAGCAGTGAGGTCTGTTACTGGAGATAGAGAGGCTTTCGCAAGAGCTGTAAAGACAGTTATTGAAAACAGCTCTCTCCCCCTAGTGCTGTGCTCACTTAACCCTAAAGTCGTGGAGGCTGGGCTCAGAGCCCTCAGCCCAGACTACAGGCCGCTGATATACGCTGCTACTAAGGATAACTGGAGGGAGATGGGGGAGCTTGCAAGAAGCTTTGAGACAGCATTAGCCGTGTCGTCGCCAGGAGACCTGGATACGCTAGTGTCATTGGCTAAGACTCTCTCCAACAGTGTTGGAGTCAGCGACTTAGTGCTTGATCCCGGCTGTTTTATAGGTAGAGGCGGGTTAGCATATACGATAAAGGCCTTCACTCACTTGAGGTACAAAGCTATTGAGCAAGGCTTTAAGAGCGCTGCATACCCACTTCTAGCAACACCAATATCTATTTGGACTAGCGTTAAGGGCGATGCAAGGGCAAAGGCTTGGTGGGAGTCCATCATGGCGGTAACACTTGTAACTAGGTATGCAGACATAGTGATCCTACACTCTATAGATGGATGGGTTCTCCTCCCACTAGTTCTATGGAGATTCAACTTATACACTGACCCCAGGATACCGGTGGCTGTTGAACCAGGCCTTAGAGTCATTGGACAGCCGAGCGAGATGTCGCCAGTGTTTGTAACAGGCAACTACGCCCTCACATACAGCATTGTCTCAGGAGATATTGAGAAGGCGAGAATAGATTCATTCCTACTAGTTATAGATACTGAAGGCATAGCTATTGAAGCAGCAGTACCTGGGAGAAAGCTTACTGCTGAAAAAATAGCGGGAGCCATTAAAGCCCACGGCATTGATGGGAAGGTTAAGCATAGAATACTGATAATACCTGGGAGAGCCGCTAAGCTTTCAGGAGAGATAGAGGATGCAACTGGCTGGAGAGTTATGGTCGGCCCCATGGACTCAAGGGATATACCGGCGTTTATTCAGAAGCACTGGGTTCCAGAGAGGATTGAGGAGTTAATGAGTAGGGGTTAGACAACGCCTTAACGTGAGCGTGATGGTTGAAGTAACTTTTCAACCATATGGAGTGAGGACTGCTGTTCCTTCAGGAACGACTATTCTTGAGGCAGCATTAAGAGCTGGCATAGGTATTAGAAGTGTCTGTGGAGGCCGTGGAAACTGCGGTA
>CALKYD010000042.1 GCA_938003605.1 uncultured Sulfolobales archaeon
CTACCTTCAACCACTGCTGGGTACCCGGCCTATAGTGAGAGCTCTCCATGAATAAAGCCATGTCACTTAAAGCAAGTGCTAGTTCTGAAATAGAGTTTGGAGCTATAAGTACTCCTGTGCCGCTTACGCCAGACTCCCTTACGTCTATCACTATTTCAGCCAACCCCCCAGTCCTGCTAGCAATCACTGGAGTCCCTGAAGCCATGGCTTCTAGCGCAGCTATCCCAAATGGCTCAAATCTGCTTGGAGCAATGAAGACGTCGCTGGCTAAATACGCTAACTTATATAAAGCACGCGTATAGCCCGGTATTACTCTGAGGTTGTCTGGAAAGAGTGTTGACGCTTCAATAAGTGGTTTAAGACTCCTCCACCCACTGCTAGGTATTGGTATTAGAAGCAGCTTTATTTCCGGTACGCGGTACACCACGTCCTCTAAACTACGTATGACTAGGTCATAGCCCTTTTGCTCAACGAGTCTTCCAGTCATTAGTGCTAGAGGTCCAGTGGATTTAAATGAGCTCACTCTCCCCCCTGGTTTAAAGGGGTATATGGAGTAGTTAGCCAGTATTGTTGAAACCTCGGGATCGGGTATGATAGGTTCATCTCCGCTCAATAACTCAATTGCCTTGAGCTCTAGGAATTCCCTGAAGACCCTCTTATCACTGCTTAGATCTCCGGTGATTCGATGCTTTAACTCAGGGTATGACTTAGATACTTCATTAACTAGCTCTGCATAGCTCCAGTCAGTGGCATTATATACGTACCCCACCTTATACGATAAGTCCAGCCCAATGGCTCCCTCTACATGGAATGCGAAGTTCTTGCTAACTGATACTACGTAGTCAGCTACTAGTGCAGCAAGCCTCTCGATGTATCCACGGCTTAAGCTCGCTAAGTCCTCCAACTTTACTTCAAGTACGTTACCCATATAGTTGATCTTTAAAATCCTCTCACGTGGCACGATCTCCTCAAGCTTTTCCAGCGAAATGCGCTCCCTAGACAGTAAGTGTATGTGGTAGATGAAGGCTGGGTAGAGATCTAGGGGGTTAAACAAATGCTTTAAGGCTATGAGAGGTAAGACACTGTGCCAGTCATTGCCGTGGATTATGCTTGGAACGCTGTTGGCCTTGATGGAGTGTTTAGCGTACTCCACTACTCCAAATGTATAAAGGTACACTTTATCCCACATGCTCTGAGTATATATCGTTGGTTCATCGAGGGCTCCGCCCGAGATCACTATGTGCGGTGGATCGAGTTTCTCGCAGCTATAAATCCTTATCTCAACCCCTCTTACCTTAATTGATGAAACTACCTCAGCTAAACCCATTGATTCAAGTTCCTCCGCCCTTCCGTGGCTTGGAGTTATTACAATGGCCTTAACGCCCACTTTATTTAACTCTCTGGCAATGCTTGGAGGGACTTCCCCCAATCCACCGTACTTCCTCACGTACTTCGACTCAAAGGAAAGGATCCAGACGAGTCTATTGGAGCTAAATGCTTCACTAAACGCTTTTGATTCAGCGATGGACGGCGTACCGCTATTGAACGACACTTTTCACACCTATTACACTTAATTACCGCTCTACTTCAAGCTTAATTAATTGGCTGAACTCATCGCCTGGCTTTAAAAATATGTTGTACACAGGCATTACTCCAAGCCCCTCGAAGTTCTCTACAATGCCTTTCTCAGTTCTAGAAGGCATAGTTAATGGAGCTATCCAAATGCTTGTCCTAGAGCTTACTTCAATAGTTAGAGCTCTTGCCGTAGGGCTAGCTAAAGTAACTCTACAGGCTTCACCGCTATGCCACTCGTTAATGCTTTTCTCAACTCCATCAACGCTGTATTTAACTACGGCATCCACATCTATGGGGAGCTTTGGCGCTACAGTCAGCTCCAAGCCCAATAAGCCTTCAATAGCGCCGCTACCCACGTTCTTCAAGCTGTATGCAGCCGCTACAGCTGATCCACTGACAACGTACTTCTTTTCAATGAGTACTTCAACGAGGCGTCCTCCAGGCGGGTAGAAGTGGCCTATCCTCCTTAAGACAACTCCTCCACTGGTTGCTGAAGTAACCTTGTACTCTCCTAAAGCTAGGTCGCTTAAGTCTATGAATGGAGTGTTTTGAACCCAGTCAGCTGGAGTAATGTGTGGAGCCCATATGTGTTCTCTAAACGAAGTCCTCCTATACCAGTCGGGCCTATAGCCTGTTCCATTAAGGTAGGGCTCGTAGCGCCTAGTCATGGTGTTTAAGTAGTTGTGTTCAAAACCCCTCTCCTTGTAGTCCAATTCAAATACTGTGCCTCCATCGCTTGGCTTTATGTAGACGTTTACATCCTTGTTTTCAACGAGTACCTCCATGAATCCATCGTAGTCGAAGTCCGTTCTCTCAACGCGCACGCTCCTCTCACTATAGTAGTCCATAGCTTCTTCAGCCACTGCCTCGGACTTAATGTAGTTCTCGTAGACAGCCTGCCTTAAGTGAGTTAAGTATATTCCACCGAAGAGCCCGTGCCAGTACGAGTCATTGCATTGAGCCATATAGTAGTGCCGCCAGGCCTCTCGCCCGACGCCTGCCTTTAAAAGCTTTTCCCTCACTCTAAGCATCTTCTTATGCATGTTGTTGCTCTCAGGGTACTTGACTAGGAAGTTTCTGAAGAAGCCATTACTCCACTCAAGCATTTTATCATAGCTCCCCGGCGCTAGGTAGATTAATCCTCTAACGCCGTAGTTCTCCAAGTACTCGCGTGGGTGTATGCAGACTACTTCATGCCTCCTCTCTCTAAGCTTATCGAAGAACTCGTTGAGCCACCACTTAGCCCACATAGGATCCCTCCACTCACCGAACTTCTCTGCATCACTCCCCCACAGCAAGTACTTGTCTCCCACCTCATCCCCTCTGGAGACCATGTATGAGATCACTTCATCTGGGTGCCTCCACGGCAGAACATACCTTAATTCAGTATCTATGAATAGCACTTTAAGCCTCCTACCGGAGTTCTCCGTAATCCATGCATACATGGATTCCCCCCTTCCGTAGCCACTTCTATATAGCGTTGAATCATCAAGCAACACGTATTCAATGCCGTTATCTGCCAGTGCTTCAACAATGCTTGGCTCCCACACTCTCTCCGGGAGCCAGAAGCCCTTTGGCTTAAAGCCAAATATTCCTTCAAATAACTCCAGGTACTCCCTGACTTGAGCATGCATGTCTTCGCGCGGTATTATTGGTAGGACTGCCTCCCCAATGCTCCCCCCAAGTAGTTCCACTGAGCCGTGCTGAGCTAGCTTTGCTACTTGGCTAAGCCAGTCAGGGTATCTTTCAGCAATTGAGAGCAGTAAGGGGCCACTGATATGGATGGATACTTTGATGTCCCTATACCTATTCAGCGTTTCTAGGAGAAGCCTATAGCAGTTCTCAAAGATTCTTTCAAAAACCCTCTTCAGTTGCCCCACGGGCTGATGGAAGTGTATTACGAACATGAAGTTCACTCTAGCCATAAGTAGGCACCGCGCTTATAGAAATCCTCTTTGAAGAAATAAAGCTTAGGGCCCCGCTTAGCTAGAGCTGGGTGACTCCATGGGTTGTGGAAGAGTGCTTGAGGACTTACTGGGATTTAAGCCGAGGAGCGTCATGGTCTATGGAGCGGGGGGCGGTGGAGACGCAGTATCTGCAGCTGTACTAGCAAAGTGGATTGAGGATGTCTGTGAAGTAGAGACCTACGTGGGTGGAGTCGCATGGGAGAGGTACACTATAGATCCTGAGCCAGGCCCAGTGCCTTTCAACAACTTCGTGAATGCTAGAAGCATTGGAGGCCATTCAGTAGGCATTAAGCCATCCACTAAGGTCCTCAGGGCTGGTAGGGAGTTCTATCCACAGCTAGCCAGAGTGTCGAGCGTTATTGGCCGCGAGCTATATACAGCGGATCTCTGGGAGGGAGTAGTGGGCTACCTCAAGGGGTTGAGCGAGATAGCTGAAGCACTTGGGTTAGAAGCATTTATAGCTATTGACGTCGGTGGAGACATAGTTGCTGAAGGATGTGAGAGAAACTTGAGGAGCCCGCTGGCGGACTCAATGAGTCTTGCAGCATTCTCTAAGTTCAAGAACTCGATCCTAGTTGTAGCAAGCCCGGGAGCTGATGGAGAGCTAAGCCAGGAGGAAGTGTTGGAGAGAATAGATGTTATAGCGAGAAGCAATGGATTGCTTTGGGTTAAGGGGGTAAGTAGGAGCGAGGCAGAGCTATACGAAGAACTCCTAAAGCAAGTTGTAACTGAAGCAAGCAGTATTCCATTAATGGCTTACAGAGGGCGTTTCGGGGAAGTAGTGATAAGAGGCGGCTCTAGGAGAGTTAAGGTAGGGATAATGCAGGCGCTCTCGTTCTTCATTGATATAGACGTAGCCTACAACCTGTCGAAAACTGCGAAGGCTGTAGAAGGCTCTAGGACTCTCGATGAAGCGAATGAAGCGCTCCACAAAATTGGAGTGCGCACAGAGTATGACTTAGAGAAGAGCCTGAAGCGCCAAGGCTTTAAAGCCGCTGAACACTCTTAAACCCCCTTCTTTAATGGAGGCTCGGCTCTGTCACGAATGCTGTGACATAGCCCGTCACGTTGAATGCGTACTATATAGTAGATTCCCCTAGCTATTCATTGGTGAAGGCATGTGAGTAAGCTTAGGGGTATGGGGGATGCAGCTGCTCTAGCTGCAATAGCTGTACTGACTGCCGTGTTGATGAACGCTACCTCCATCAATGCGTGCTTCAACCCTAGCGACGTCTACTCCATGGAGGTACTGTTGAACAAGCCTGGAGTCTTCCTCAACTCAACGCTACTTGAAGGCTCTCCGGGAGTCTTTAAGGTCGATGAGTACTATGTGTATAGGAGTGTCGGCAACATTGCTGTAATAGTTTACTTAGAGAGGGTCTTTAATGGAGCACCCATAGTGCCGGGCATTAATGAAGGCGAGCCCGTAGAACTCTACCCAGGGATAAGGCTTGAACTCATGGATGTTGTATTTGAAGGAAGTTGGGCGCAACTCAACGAATCTATGGTGGAGTACTACACAGACCTCCTTAAATCAACGCTACTCATTGAGTTAATTAGGCTTAGAAGCGCCGGCATTTTAGTGGGGCTATCAGACAGCGACTTAGATGAAGTAGTGAAGAGCGCTTGCATGGGCTGTGCTGGATGGAATGAAAGGCTCGTGTACTACGTAAGTAGTGGAATCTGGCGCCGGTATAGTGAATTGATAGCTGGTGGAGCTATACGTGGCGTCCTCATAAGATCCTTGGGATGCAGGTTCGAGATCCCCGATGAATTGATGAAGGCATTGACGGTGCA
>CALKYD010000043.1 GCA_938003605.1 uncultured Sulfolobales archaeon
TCACATTCCTGAGCTATTAGTGTATGAAGTAACGTTGTTAAAAGCTTTTTAACTTACTTCGTCGCGGCTATGGGATTATTAATGAAAGGAGGGCTTTCTGTAAGTGAAGCCTATTCTCAGCTTGATCCCACACTATGCTCCACGGCCCATCGATGACTTCGTCTGTTACCTCCATCCCTCTATGCGCCGGCAGACAATGCATGAATACGGCGTCCGGCTTTGCGTAACTCATTAACTTAGAGTTTACGCTGAACTCAGCGAAGTCCTTCAGCCTCTTCTCGGCTTCAGCCTCCATCCCCATGCTGACCCATACGTCAGTGTACACTACGTCGGCTCCCTTAACTGCCTCTACAGGGTCGTTAGTTATCTCAATGTAGCCACCGGTCCTTCTGGAGATCTCTGTGTATAGATCCATTATTTGTTTAACCGGCTCATAGCCCTTTGGGCAAGCTATAGTCATTCCACTGCCGAGGATTGCTAGCCCTAGCAATAGGCTGTGTGCAACATTGCTTCCCCCATCTCCTACGAAGACTATCTTAAGCTTCCTCGGATCTCCTTTTTTCTCCATTATTGTGAACATGTCTGATAGTGCTTGAACAGGGTGAAGCAAGTTGCTAAGTCCATTTATAACAGGCTTATCGCTATGCTTAGCTAATTCCTCCAACTTCTCGTGCTCATACACTCTAGCTACAATGCCGTCTACGTATCTAGCCAGTGTTCTAGCAGTATCACCTATTGTCTCGCCTCTAGCTAACTGCAGCTCCCTCCAGCTCAAGTATATTGCATGCCCGCCAAGCTGTTCCATAGCTACTTCAAAGCTAACTCTAGTCCTAGTGCTCGGCTTCTCAAATATCATTGCTAATGTTCTTCCAGTGAGAACAGGGATTATTCTTTCACCACAGTAGAACCTCTCCTTAAGTAACTTAGCTGTATCCATAATGAATAACAGCTCTTCCGCAGTGTAGTCAGCTAGAGAGAGAAAGTCCCTACCCTTAAGACTCGACACCACTCTCTCACCAGACTAAAGACAGTGCTTCAACAACGATAGTAGACAGTTGAGAACTTATAAATTTACAAGGGACTATACTCTAAGTAGTTCAGCGCTCCATAGATTGGGGCTATAGAATTAAAGTTTAGGTATTGTAGAAGTGGTAAGCTATGAGTAAAGCCCTCGAAAGGCTTAGGAGAACTACTACAATAGGTAATCTATGGATGTACGTAATCAAAGTGCTGTTGGAAAGCGGCCCTCTTAAAGCATATGACATAAGGAGGAGGCTCATTGAAGTCTATGGGTTAAAGCCAGCTACAGTCACAGTATACTCAGTAATATATCGGATGGCTAGGGAGGGATTGCTTAGAAAAACCAACGAGCCTGAGACAAGGTATGAAGTAACTAGTAGGGGAGTTGAATGCCTAAGGAAAGCAGTAGAACTACTTAAGGAATTAGTTGAGAAACTCAGCTACTAGAGCTTAATGCAATGTTGTACGTTTTTAAATGAACTTCGAGGACTTCATTAATTACGCGCGGCAATACACTCACAATCTTAGTCGGCAGGGGGTTTTCGCCAAGCACCTTTAAGAGGTAGTCCCCAGCTAACCCATTTAAGTAGGCTGCTATTGATGCAGACATATATGGGTCGCCTATGTATGCGTAATTAGCGCCAACTATTCCGGCAAGCACGTCTCCAGTGCCTCCAACAGTCATACCTGGGTTCCCAGTTCTATTAAACCTATACTCATCTCCTTGAGCAATAATATCTATGGGGGCTTTGAGAAGCACCGTTGATTCAAGGACTTTGCTTGCATTAACAACGTATTGGCAGTCGACGTAGGGGTTTTCAGTTAACTCTACTCCTGTAAGGGCTTTAAACTCGCCTCTATGAGGAGTAATTACTGCTCTCCAAGATAGCTTAGTGGCACCATACTTCATCGCCCTTAGAGCATCAGCATCTATAACTAATGGAGCTTTCACGGCGGCAGCCCACTCAATGAACTTCTCAGCAAACTCCATTGCTTCAGGCTCTCTGCTAAGTCCATTGCCGAATACTATTACGTGAGGCTTAAATAACCCGTAGTACTTAGACACTAGTTCAATGCTTTCTTCACTAAAGAAGTCGCCTGGGACTCCGAGAACTATTAGCTCCTCAGAGTAGCCTGAGACTATGGGCTTAACGGCTTCAGGGACAACTACGAATGCCAGATCTGCTCCAGAAGCCAGTGCGGCCTCTCCTACGAGAGCTGGCGCTCCAGCATAGTACTTTGAGCCGCCAACCACCATTACTTTCCCCCCCATTCCTTTATGAGCTATAGCAGGCTTTACAGGCCTACCATAGATCACGTCTCCTGGGCCGACGTATAGCTTAGCCTCAATAGGTATACCTATGTTAGCTACAACTACTTCTCCAACAAGCTCAGGTCTCTTCAATAAGCCTGGCTTTAGGTCGTGCATTGTCACAGTGACGTCGGCTTTAAAAGCTACTCCATGAACTTCCCCCGTGTCTGGATCGAGGCCTGTTGGAGTATCAACAGCTACTTTAAGCACTGCATTAACTCTATTTGACGTCTCTACGAGGCATTTAATAGGATCCCTTAATACGCCTTTAACTCCTGTTCCAAGAAGGGCGTCTACAATTACTGAAGCTCCATTAATTGGCCCAGGGTCTCCGGGGCTATGGATAGTTATTGATGGAAGTCTAGCGGCAATATCCATATTGTACTTTGTGTCTTGGTGCTCCATCTCTCTTATTGAATGGCTTGGAATAACTTCAACTCTATAGCCGTAGCTTGCGAGATATCTTGCTGCAACAAGGCCATCTCCACCGTTCCCCCCCTTTCCAACGAGTACTACTACCCTTAGATCTCTGCTTGGCTTAACTCTTGAAGCTATTAAGTCAGCCACACTCTTGCCTGCTGCCTCCATGAGTATTCTAGTGGGTATTCCTAGCCCAACTGAATTGACTTCAAGAATTCTCATCTCCCTTGTAGTAATCAATTTTTAACACCATTTACTCAGCATATGGGATGTGAGATTTAATACCTTTTTAGCAGTATTGCTTAAGCAGGCTCTGGGGGTAGTGTTGATGCTGGATCCCCATGAAATAAGGAAGGACTTCCCAATACTTGAGAGGATAGTTAATGGGAGAAGAATTGTTTACTTAGATAATGCAGCAACAAGCCAGAAACCCATTCAAGTCATAAACGCCATAGTTGAGTTTTACACTAAGTACAATGCGAACATCCACAGAGGGCTTCACACACTGAGTCAGGAGGCAAGCCAACTATATGAAGAAGCCCATGAAGTTGTTGCAAAATTCATTAACGCTTACTCGTGGGATGAAGTGATATTCACTTCAAACACCACTGATTCAATAAACCTTGTGGCATACTCATGGGGTCTCTCAAACATTAGTGAGGGAGATAGAATAGTGCTTACAATAATGGATCATCACAGCAACATGCTTCCGTGGAGGCGTATAGCAGAAATGAAGGGTGCTGAAGTAGTCTATGTAGATATAACTGACGATGGTTACTTAAAGCACGACATGTTTAAGGAATTAATAAATGAAAGGACTAGAGTAGTCGCTATACCCGGCATGAGCAATGTTCTCGGAACCATAGTTGAGCCGGAGGCTATTAGAGGGATAGTTAAGCTAGCCCGTGAAGTAGGAGCAATAGTAGTACTTGACGGAGCTCAAAGCGTGCCACACATGCCGACCAATGTGAGAGAGCTTGACGTAGACTTCCTAGCGTTCAGCGGGCATAAAATGCTTGGCCCAACGGGGATAGGAGTCCTGTGGGGCAAGCGAGATATACTCAGTGAAATGCCGTTATTCAAGACTGGTGGAGACACAATTAAAGACGTAACCCTTGAGGAAATCATATGGCATGACTTGCCGTGGAGATTCGAGGCAGGCACTCCTCCAATAGCAGAGGGAGTGGGGTTAGCTGAAGCAGTGAGGTACTTAACTAGAGTTGGCATGAGCAATGTGAGAATGCATGAGGAAAGGTTA
>CALKYD010000044.1 GCA_938003605.1 uncultured Sulfolobales archaeon
AATCTCTCACTACCTATGTTCACTCCAACTAGCTCCACTGAGTCGCCAAGCCTGCTAAGCAATGCATTATACACATCGACTGCCTTACTAATGAACTTGCCTCGACCCTTTATAACTAATTCACTTATCCCCTGATTAAAGCTAACGACTACATTAAACACATAGTCATTTAAAGGCCTCGCTGCTACATTAATTACTTTTTCAGGCACCTCACTTTCAGCCATAACCTCACCTAAACTTGAATGAGTTGTAGAAATATATAAAGTTGAGTCAGGCGGAGTTCATAAAAGATCATCCTTAATCAATGGATAGGGCGCTCATCATCTGCCTCCACGTTTAACTTCGTTGGGGGCTAGAGTTATTATTTCTTATCATTTCTGAGATCCTTGGCCTCTTTAAAGCCCTCCATTAGTTGTAATAACCAGTGTTTTAGCTTAGTTTAAGCCCAGTTCTTAACTCAGATACTTTGCTTCCATCTTTAAGCATAGGAGTGCTTAAAGAATGCAACAGTCCTTTATTTCCTTAATTAGCTTAGCTACAGTGCTCAAGTCGTTTAATAATGCTTCGAGAGAGCCTTCTTCACTAATGCATTTTGTGAAGAGCGACTGTGGTATGAGCAATGGATCCATGGTCTCAGGGCTCTTCACGTACTTCGTGATTAGCCTTAGCGTCGTCTTCTTTTTCCCAGCCCATTTACTGAGCACTGCTAAGTGCTCATTCAACTTAGCTATAGCTACATTTACACTCCCTGCCCTAGCCCTACTAACTGTAGCCAGCTTGTTTAAATCAATGTCTACGTAGAGTGATGCACTAATGCTGTAGCATAGTTCACTGAAGTATGTTGAGAGCTCTAGAATGCTGCTTAGAGTTCTCTTAACATAGTCTTCACTAAGGTTTTCTAAGAATAGATTGAGGACTATCGATCTACTATTGGCGAGAGCTTCAACGTCCCCCCCATATGCTTGCGACAGAGCCTTAAATACCTTCGTTAAAGGTGCTTCACGCCTCAAAGAAATGCTTATGCTCAGCTTAACGCTTACTCCATCATTACATTCAGCGGGGCAATTCCCTACCACCACCGTTTACAGGGAGCTGCAGGAGCTAACTCCATAATCTTCGTATGCATCCTCAATAAATTTATACTCTTTTCTTTAATCACGTTGATTGAAGTAAAGTTTTAGTAGAGTGCGGTTAGCGTTGGCGAAAACAATAGCGTCAGAAACACGAGCCTACATCATAGTTTCCTCAGCCTGCGGCAAATCATCACTTGCATTTATCGCGTAGCTAGGCACTCCAATGAATTATCTTGCTTAAATGCTTTTAAATCTGCTGCATCCTTACTAATTGCTTGAACAGCCATAGAGTTGAATATATTTATGTGTACTCTCATACTTGAGTGAAGTAAGAGGTGTGAACGATGAATGGAGAAGCGCTTGGACTTAAGATGATGCTCATCAGCCAGGCCAGCATAGTACTTATATCGCTGCTTACGGCAGTTCTAGGGCCAGGATACATGCCTTACATATTCATGCTATACATAATAGTGATCTTTGCAGTAACTCTTGCAACTACGCGCAGAGGATCTAAGCCTAAGCCGGAGGAACTGAAGGTGCAGTTGTTTAAGGAGAGCAACGCCATGAAGGCTGCAATGCTTGATCAGAAGCTTAACGAAGAGCTCTCCAGGCAGTTTAAGGGAATGCTTCTATCATTCGCCCCACTTCCATTAATCTTCATATTATTCTACCTATACGGCTCATTCTTAGCACCCATTGTGGAGGACTCGCTGAGAAATGCTGTTAGAAGCGAAATGCTGCTATCATTTCTAAACTACCTAATACTATACGAATTCATATTTGTAGTGTCTTTTCCACTTAGATGGGCTATAGCTAAGCTATATAAGTTTGAGCAAATAATGATTCCGGCAAACTACATAGTCTATAGGGCAGGAATTAGTGGTCAGAACATCTACATAAAGTTCTCAAAAGACTTATGCTACAACTATGAGCCGAAGAGGAAGTTCGTTGAAATAGTGCCAGCTAAGAAGGGCTTTAAGTTAAGGCTATACAGTGAGCGCATCAGTGAACTGAAGGATAAAATTAGTTCAAATAACCTCATTGAGGAGTGCAAGGCTTGAGTAAGAACAGATGCGTGGTTTGCGGCAGAGCATTTCCGGATGGCCAAGGAATAGTTTTGAGGAGCGGTGAGGTAACTCTATCGTTCCACAGCAGTAAATGCGCCTCTAAGTTCTTGAAAATTCTTTTAGAGAGACTTCCTTCAGATGAAGCTAAGCCATACTTGACTAAGATCTCTGATGAGCTTGAAGAAGTCCTTAAGGCAAAGGCTAGGGCTAAGGCTAAAAAAATATGATCAGTCCGCGGTAAAGTCTTCATCCATACAGTCAATGGGGGACAAGTCTCTTCATCAAAGACTACAGTTTCCGTAGGCCCTTAATAATGCTATTGTTGCATGCTCTTCCTTATTTCATTAATTAAATCCCTTGTCAACCCAACTTTAGATGCTAATTCAAGGGATTTCCTAATGGCTTCTTCATCGCTTTCAGCCTGAATGTTAAACACTATGTTAGTCCCCTTAACTTGCACTCTATACCTAGCTTTATCTAGGAACACGTATTTCTCAACTATCTGCAGATCTTCTTCGGAGATCTCCATGGATTACCAGGCCTCTGTGCAAAGACTAAGTCAATTAACGAATATATATCTCAATCTTAGTAAGTCTTGACGCAGGGGTCTATAATGCATGGTGATGTGCCTTCAATAAGCGTTATTCCTCCAGGCCCCAGGGCTGTAGAAATAATAAATAAAGATCATGAGCTAATAATGCAATCGTTTGTTAGATGGTATCCATTAGTCATTGATAGAGGATACGGGTCCGTGGTCATTGATGCTGATGGAAATAAGTACATTGATATGAATAGCGGGTTAGCAGTCCTTAACGTAGGACACAATCATCCGCGGGTAATTGAGGCAATTCGCTCAATGCTTGGGAAAATAACGCACTACAGTCTTACGGACTTCTACTATGAGGAGGCAGTAGCACTTGCTGAAAAACTAGTTGAAATAGCCCCCATGGCTGGTGGGAAGAAGGTATTCTATGGGAATAGCGGTGCTGAAGCCATAGAGGCATGCATAAAGATTGCTAGAGGCTACTTCAGGAATCAAAGGCCCTACATTATAGCGTTCTACGGGGCATTTCATGGGAGGACTATGGGTGCTAATACTTTGACGGCAAGTAAGCCTATGCAACATAGGTGGTTTGCTCCACTACTTCCAGCCGTAATACATGCTCCATACCCTTATCCATATAGATGCCCATTCAACACTGATGACCCGCTGGAGTGCGGTGAGCAAGCTCTATCATTCATTGAGGACTACATTCTAGGTAAATACGTTTACGGAGATGAAGTTTCCGCAATATTCGTTGAGCCGATTCAAGGCGAGGGCGGCTACATAGTTCCACCAGATAACTTTCTCCCAGGACTTAGGAAGATAGCTGATAAGCATGGAATTCTACTAGTCGTAGATGAAGTGCAGAGCGGTATGGGTAGAAGCGGTAAGTGGTGGGCCATACAGCACTGGGGAGTTGAGCCAGACTTACTGGCTGCAGCTAAAGCCATAGCCTCTGGATTACCATTATCGGCAGTTATTGGAAGAAGCGATTTAATGAACTTGCCTAGGGGGAGTCATGCAACTACATTTGGAGGAAACCCCATAGCGTGTAAAGTAGCTTTAGAAGTCATAAGAATAATTGAGGACGAAGGCTTGTTGGAGAGAGCTGTGAGAACCGGGGAATTCATTACTAAGAGGTTTAAGGAGATGCAAGAGGAATTG
>CALKYD010000045.1 GCA_938003605.1 uncultured Sulfolobales archaeon
GGAGCTCGTCTAGAATAGATCAAGTGGTCATAGGCTCTGAGGAAAGTAAGTTGCAGTACACTACTACTGCGTACTTAAGTGCTTCAGACTCAAATACCGAGATATTCTCTAGAGTGCTGGGAATGGATGAAAGCCGCGTGGAGACTAAGTCATCTATAGTAGCTGTAAAGCCTGGAGCGAGAGGGCACATAGAGTGCAGGGGTTTATTAATTAGTGATAGAGCTACGATAACTGCCATTCCAATACTCAAAAGCGGCATAAGTGACTCTACGCTGACTCATGAAGCTAGCATAGGGAGAATAAAGAGAGACGAAGTGGAGTACCTAATGGCTAGAGGCTTTAGTGAAGATGAAGCAGTTTCACTAATAATAAGGGGATTTCTGGAAACAGGGCTTGACAAAGTGCCTGAGAAGATGAAGCCGGTTATACGGAGTGCTTTAGATAGGCTCTCCAGTGCAAAGATGTAGCTTTGACCACGTCCCTGCCGGTTCCTCAAAGAGCTTGGAGATAGTTCGTTATGCATACGTATGCAAGCATGCTTGACTCTAAAGAAGCAGCTATTAAGTAACTCAATGACAGGCCCCCTTATAGAGCTGTAGCCTCTGGTGGTGGCTTTGCAAAACTCTTTGTCAATAAAGTATATAAGGCTTATTTGTGCGTGAAAAGTAACTATGGCCTCCATTAACTTAGGTGAAGTGAGCTTTGGCTAAGTACCTAGTTGTAACTGGCGGAGTTCTCTCAGGCTTGGGTAAAGGCGTTATAACTGCTTCAACGGGCCTACTCCTCAAGAGCTTAGGCTATAGCGTTACGGCAATAAAAGTAGATCCGTATGTAAACGTCGATGCTGGAACCATGAATCCCTACATACATGGAGAAGTCTTTGTAACAGATGATGGGGGGGAAACAGATCTCGATATAGGCCACTATGAGAGGTTCTTAAATGCTAGCTTGAGCAGGAAGAACAACATCACTACAGGACAGATATTCATGAAGGTGATAGAGAAGGAGAGGTCGGGGGCTTACTTAGGGCAGTGCGTTCAAATAATTCCCCACGTCACTGACGAAGTGAAGAGTAGGATAAGTGAAATATCTCGTGAAACAGGCGCAGACATAGCGTTGGTTGAGATAGGGGGAACTGTGGGCGATATAGAGGGGCTTCCATTCCTAGAGGCAGTTAGACAGCTGAGGATGGAGGAAGGGGTGGATAACGTGGCTTTTATACACGTTGCTCTAGCACCCCTCCTACCGATTACTGGTGAGCTAAAGACTAAGCCAGTGCAGCACAGTGTTCAGGAATTGAGGAGGATAGGTATACAGCCTGATGCAGTTGTAGTCAGATCAGTTGCGTGGCTAGATGATGAGGCTAGGCGTAAAATAGCCCTCTACAGTAATCTACCGCCACTAGCTGTATTTAGCGTGCCAGACCTAGATACTGTGTATAGAGTCCCACTAGTACTTAACGAACAAGGCTTTACAAAGTACATTGCTGATAGAATGAAGCTTAAGTACGTCAACCCAGATCTAGGGGAGTGGCGTAACTATATTGAAAGGCTAGTTAATGCAAGTAAGGAGATCTCCATAGCTATGGTGGGCAAATACACTAAGCTCCACGACAGTTACATAAGCATAGTTGAGGCGCTAAACCACGCCGGGGCATTGATTGGAGTTAAGCCAAAGCTTAAGTGGATTGAGGCCTCAGAAATAGAGAGGGGAGTAGTTAATCCCGAAGAAATTCTTGAATCCAGTGGTGTAATAGTGTTGCCGGGCTTCGGGAAGAGGGGTGCTGAAGGAAAGATTAAGGCTATAGAGGTCGCTAGGGAAAACAGAAAGCCCTTGCTCGGAATATGCTTTGGATTTCAACTAATGGTCGTTGAATACGTTAGAAACGTAATTGGTTTAAGTGGAGCTAATTCAACTGAAGTAGATCCGCAAACTCCTCACCCTGTAATAGATCTGCTGCCTGAGCAAAGAACTGTCAGCAGGCTTGGTGGAACAATGAGGCTCGGGCTCCATCCAATAAGGATAGTTGCTGGAACGCTAGCCTACGAGATTTATGGGAAAGAGATCGTCTATGAAAGGCATAGGCATAGGTACGAAGTCAATGCAAAGTACGTAGATTTATTGGAGTCGAGGGGCTTAACGATCAGTGGTTGGAGCATTGATGGATTTCCTGAAATAATAGAGCTTAAGGATAACGACTTCTACTTAGGAATACAAGCACACCCGGAATTTAGAAGCAGACCTCTAAGTCCATCCCCCATATACGTTAAGTTTCTTGAACGAGCCGCTCTAAACGCGCGCTAAAAGTTATAGCTCGTGACACAGCATTTTCGAAAAATGTTATAGTAGCTTACCTAACATGTAAAGCTAGTTGGCAAAGATCATGCTTGCCCTCAAATAAAGCCATTAAAATAGTTACAGCAAGAGTACTGGAGTTAGAGAACCTATTAGTAAAGGCGTTGATGCAGCTATAGTTGATGATAGAGGACTACCTAGTGAGAGGAGTTCATAGCTATCGATTCCTCGAAGGGAAGAAAGTTATCAACTAAGCTCCCCGAGTTAAAGCACATGCTAATCACATTTATAGCTTGCCAGCTAGTCCTATATGTAGGTGCCAGGCTTTGATAAAGGGAGACATGAAGCACTATGTGACTGAAGAGTATCGAGGGGACGTAGTCTATAAATCACTTCTCCCTAGAGTGAAGCTGAGCGCTATGACTTCAAACATGCATTGGGCCACAATAGATGTTCCACTTAAGGAGCTTCAAGTAGAGAGGGCACTCCTAGAAGTTGGAGTTAGATCATTGAGGGAGAAATTCCTGTGGAGGCTGAAGCTAGGTGGAGTATCCATATCTAGGGAGTTTAAACCTAATTCATCTATAAACATTAAAGGTATGTATTATTCGAGAGCAGTCTACGACGTAACACCGATCTTGAGGAGGTGTAGGAGTGCTGATAGTATTGGAATAATGATCAAATACATTGATAGCGATCACATATATCTTGAGCACCTAGGGTTACTACTATTCATATCATCCCAAGACGTCTCCAGTTACGTAAGCTTCCTGAGTGGAACAATAGGGTTTGAACCCTATAGCGAGTATGAGGTGAGCTTAAACTACCCAGGCAATAGTGCTAGAGAGCTTCACTTAGTAACTTACATGCCTAACCCGCACAGTAGACTACACGTAACACTCAATGACGAGGATGTAGGAGTCATAAGTGGTTATTCTGGAACAGAGGAACACGTCTTAAAGGTAAGCAAAGTGCGTAGGGAAAACAGGCTTAAGCTAGCCTATGCAAGTGCTTCGACGGCGGCGTCAATAAATGATGCCGTGCTATTCACTGTATTGATGAAAAACACATTGTGTAGGGAGCCTAGGCTAGTGTTGATGGAAGTCATTGAGCCCCAGGCAATTGGTGAAAGAAAGATGCGTTTAGTCATAGCTAATGAGGGGTTTTCAAAACCAGATGCAGCCCTACTAACGTTAATTTACTTAGGGACGCCGATATATAGGGCTGAGGTACCTGAGTTAAAGCCCGGTGAAGAGGCTTTACTTGAAGTACCGTTGAATCTCAATAAGGGTGCTCATCAACTAGTTGTAAGGCTTGTATGGAGGAAGGCAACTAAAACCTCGTTTAATGAGGAGAGGATAACTGTTTTGCTCTAATTCGCTTCAGCCTTTTCACAGATAATGTAGTAGGGCATTTACTTGAAGTAGAATAGTCGGGCGTTCATTACACTACCCTTACTTTATTTACTTTCTTATTCTGCCACTTATACCTCCTCATTCTTTTGCTTCTGCCGAAGCCGCATGCAGCACAATATCCTTTAGCTACGTTAAACGCGTGTCTCCCGCATCTCCTACACCTTATGTGAGTCTTTCCTCTAGCATGCTGGCCCATGCTAGTTGATCCTTTAACCAAGAAGATCCACCTACTTCATTGGACTTATCAATACGACTGTGTCTCCGCGAATAACTATTGTCCCAAGCTTTCTCGTTGAGCCATCACGTATTTCCTCAGCATCCTCCAGCACTATGTTTAAGTGGAGATCATAGCTCTTCATTCTCCCTCTTACAGCATAGTTATTCTTTAATTTTATCAACACCATCGAGCCCAGAGCTTCTTGAAGTACTTGGTGAGCCGTATCAGCCATTGAGTGCTTTCCCCCAAACTCCTATAGGTCTTCTTCATCTCTTAATAAAGCTGAGTAATATTTAAGCTTTAGACTTTTCCACTTAAAACCCCTCCTCGCAAGCAATTGATGAAGTAAAGTGCGTAGTTGCACCGTAAATCAGGCGAAGCGCTGTAGATGCAAGCTGTGTGCACTAGCACGTCCTACCGGAGTCTTTACTGGCAATATACTGCTTGAAGATTATTGAATGGGGGGAGGTAGTTTAATTCAAGCCAATTACTTTAAAAAGCTAGGGCTTTAACTAAGTACTTATTGAGTGTTATCCAGTGGTTAGTAGTTTGAGGAATTCCCTAAAGTGATGCGGGATATCGTCTGGAATCCTCGATGTAACGATGTTTCCATCAACAACAACTGGTTCGTTGATCCACTCGCCGCCTGCAGCTATGATGTCATCAGCTATCCCTGGATAGCTCGTTAGCCTTCTGCCACGTACAGCGTTAGCTGATATGAGTAGTTGGGGCCCGTGGCAAATTGCAGCTATGGGCTTTCCGCTTTTTACGAAGTGACTGACTATTCTAACAGCTTCCTCCCTTGAAGTAGCTCTAATTCTCTCAGGCCCACGTCCACCCGGTATCACTAGAGCTGCGTATTCCTCAGGTTTCACCTGGCTTAAGGCTAGGTTGGCTTCAACTATATAGCCGTGCTTACCGCTAACTGCTCCTTTAGTTGGTGCAGCTACGTCAACTTCAAGACCTATTTCCTTCAATCTATACAATGGGTATAGGACCTCTAAATCCTCGAACTCCGGTCCAACAATGATTAATACTTTAGCCACTGCAGCCACCGCCTCTAATTCCGCTTAACGCTCCATTAAATTCCTTCATACTTAGTTACAGCTGTATAAGCATCTATTACGCCATAAGCTAAGCTCAATACAAGTACTATGTATATTATTGGTGAAACATCTATTTCAACAGCAATTAATCCTTCTGCATAGCTGTACTCTCCGTAAAGCACTCCGCAGTTAGTTATGTATAATAGCACTAGTGCGCCAATAAGCTTGCTGAGAAC
>CALKYD010000046.1 GCA_938003605.1 uncultured Sulfolobales archaeon
CATACCTTCCTTCTGCGTAGGTATAGGTAGCCCTGATCCTAGGGCGATTCTCATGGCTGTGCCTGTGTCAAGCCTTGAGTACTTTTTAGCTAATGCATAAAGTTGCTTTAACTCATCCAAAGTTGCGTAATCTATTGGAAGCATTCTTGAGCAATTCTTCTCCCACCTCTCGTAGAGGCTTGCCATTATTTGTTTAACCTTTTCATCGCTGTAGAAAGCTGCTTTTTTCCATTGATCTGGGTTTTCATCTATTAGCCTAACGATCTCTTCCTTAATGCCTCCCTCATTCAATGAGGCTACACCTCATCAAATACAGGCCTGTGCTCGCTTCGAATGAATTCCTCCAGAGCCCACCCAAGTCTTTCTACTAGAACGTTTATAGCTGCTTGAGGAGGGATTACTCCAACTTCAGTAACTATGGCATCTATGTACTCTGGTGGAGTTACGTCAAACGATGGATTCAAGATCTCTAGGCCTGGACGACTCTTAACCCAATCTAATGGCACGACTTCCTCAGCCCCCCTCATTTCTATTGGAACGAGCTCTCCTATAGCAGTCATTGGCGAGAACTTGTATGTCTCAGCAGTAACGAACACTCTTACTCTAGCCTCATGCGCGGCTAAGGCTACTTGGCTTGTCCCTATCTTATTTATGACTGCTCCATTGCTTGCCACAGTGTCCGCTCCAACAACTACATGGTCTACTTCACTCATTACATATCTCACAGCGCTATCGGGTATTTGGATTACTGGAACACCGTTTTCAAGGAGTTGCCTAGCAGTTATTCTACCCTGGAATAAAGGCCTTGTCTCCGTGGAATAGACTTTAACTACCCTCCCCATTTTATAGGCATTAATTATTGTGGAGACAGCTGCAGTACTGTGGCAGTGTGTGAGCACAACTGCTCCATTCTTAATTCTCCTAGCTCCAAACTCACTTATCCTACTGACAGCCTCAATGCTCTCCTGAATGAACTTTTCAGCAGCATTGATTACAGTGCTCCTCATTTCATCAACTCCTCCACCGACGGCCCTCACCTTAGACATTACGTATAGAACTGCGTTATGTAAGCTGACTGCAGTAGGCCTAGTTGACGTAACTAAGTTAGCTACGTAAGCCATGTACTTCCTGAAGGAGCCTTCATCGAGGGGACCCCTGTACTCTAGTGCAGCTACTTTAAGTGCTTCAGCAGCAGCTCTAGCTATTCTACCTGCTCCACGTATTCTCATAGCCTTTATGTCATCAGCTATCTGTACTACTCTAGCAGGTACCTCCACGGGAGCTCCCTCCAGCAAGCTTGCTCAGCTCCTTCTCCAAGTCCTCTAAGCTAATTGTCTTAAGGGGCCACCCTCCATGCACTTCCCTAATCAAGTACGGTATTGCTTGAGAGGCAAAGAGCCCCTTCTCACTCACTATTCCATCTATGTAGTCAGGTGGGATCACGTCGTATAGAGGTGCTCGAGCACTGTAGTTTTCAGGTAGTGTACTGAGTACTTCGGGGGGCATCAGCCTCCTCCAATCCCCCTCCGGTAGCTGGACTAGCTCTCCGAATAGAGTCTCTATGCTTAACTTCGAAGTTGGAGCTAGTACAAAGACTCTTACTCTAGCTTCATTGGCTGCTAGAGACACTAGGCTTGATCCAACTTTGCTTACTACAGCTCCATTAGCAGCCACAGCCTCTGCGCCAAGCAGTACGAGGTCTACGTCCTTCATGAAGAATCTCGCTGCTGAATCAACTATGAGCTTGACTCTATGACCCATCCTCCAGAGCTCTTCAGCTAGGACAAGGCCCTCCATGCCTGGCCTAGACTCTGTAACGTAGAATACGGACTTCCTGCCTTCACTCACTAAGTATTCAGCTACTCTAATTACGCACATGCTCCTGCTGTGAGTTAAGATGTTTTCCCCACCGCTTATTCTCCTAAAAGCTATTCTACTTACTTCATTTAACTCTACGTGAACTCTATTCCTCCACCTTTCAACAAATCCAAGTACGTTGTTCTTCACATAGCTTAAGTCGGCTTTTTCCTCTACGGACTTAACGATCTCTACACCAAGATCTCTCAGTAAATTAATTGCTTGAGCTGAAGCAGGTCTTTCAACTCTAACTCTGCTGACTACTAATGAATAGGCCTTAGCTAAATCCCTTAGATCGCTTATTTTACTGAAGGCCTCATATATTTCGTTCAGCAACTTAAGGGAATACTCAATGCTAGTGAGGCCAGGGCTAAAGCCTAGTCCAGCCAACCCGCTCAACGTAGCCACCTTAGCTGCTTGTTTAGCAGTGCTTTAACGGCTAAATAAATGCTAATAACTTCTTCAAGGTCCTTAAGTAGAAGTAATGAGAGTGCATATGCGTGAAACAGGCTACAACATAATTGACTGCATAGGCTGCATCCTCCTGACAAGCATTCATTTAACCCTGCTGACAGCACCTAGTGTGCTTGGCGACACGAGTATTTCCACTAGTGAGGAGATGCCATAACTGTATTGAGAAGACTCCGAACGTTCTTGAAGTAAAGGAGTGTATGAGGCGATCCTCCAATAGTGTTACGAGATTCTTCGAGTATGGGAAAAAAGTCGTAACCCCTACTTTAATCTAGCTACTGGAGGAACGTAGTTCTCTACTTGGAGGGGGTCAAACTTTACTTTAACACCTTTTTCAGCTGATAAGTATGAGTGCATCATTAATTGAACTACTAAGAGTCCATCGCGCCACGTCTCATACGGCATCTCCTTATTTATGAAGGACTTAACCATGTGGGCGTCTTCAGCTTGGTAGCCATAAGTGATGGCCTCATCAGGTATCACTGGCATTAATCCCTGTTCAGCGTTTTGTTTCTCCACGAATTCCTCTGTAGGAGGTATCCTTATGTTCCTACTTATGAATGTGAATAGCTCTGGTTGAAGAGTGTTTATGCTTAAGCTATATTCAGGCCCCAGCACTTCGAATGTAAGCCTTAGCCCAGCCCCAATAAATGCCCACGAAGTCCTTGCCTCAGTAACTACAAGCGCTCCATCAGAATCCTCATAAGTCACTATAGTTAATGAGTAGTCTTCGGCGGGTTCCTTGAGGAAGTCCACGTTGAACCTCTTCTTCAATTCTTCAGCGTAAGCTTCCTTTATCCACTTTAAGAAAGCTATTTCACCGTAGACGTACTTAGGTTTTAAATGAGACTTATCTTCACCTGGCTTAAGTAGCAGCTCTCTAGAGGCTTCTATGCTATGGCACCCCATGTCTAATAGGACTCCTCCTCCAGAAATAGATGGCCTCCAGAACCAAGCACTGTGGGGGCCTCCATGCTCTTCCGCTGCTCTAGCTAAATAAGGCCTGCCAGAGTACTTTGCTCCAATGTTCCACACGATCTCCTTACCCTTAGATACTGACGGCATGAATACTTGGTTTTCAAGATAGCCGTGGAGCAGCCCCGCTTTTTCAACTAGTTCAACCATTTTACTTGCCTCATTAGAGTTCCTGGCCAAGGGCTTTTCAACAGTTACTCCAATTACATTAGATCTGCCTTGAGTAACCTCCTCAACTACTGCTTTAGCAGCCTCTAAGTGGAGGTTATTAGGTAAAAGGATCCAAACAGCATCCAATTCTCTGTATCTCAGCAAGTCAAATAGATCGGTATAAGTCCTAGGCCTCCTTAAACCCAAGCCCTCAATTAATGCAGCAAGTCTCTTCGCAGATTCCTCCGTCCTTGAATATATAGCCGTTATTTCAGCATCTCTAATCATAGTGAAGGCTCTTGCATGGAATTTAGCTGAGAAGCCTGCCCCAATAAAGCCTACTCTAAGCTTATTTAAGCTACTAGACATATAGGCTACCTCAAGATATATGTGGAAAAGGAACTTATATAAACGCTAATGCCTTTTACATTATGTTAGGCGTCAGCAGTATGGATACCACTATGAAAGATACAACGATGGCAAGCACTATTAATAGAGTTTTAATGAATATTTTAACGAGTTCTCTCCCGGAAGTAGCGCTACGCGGGATTAAAGTAAAGATCACGTAAGTTAGAGTACAGCTAAGCAACATGATCCAGCCAATAGTGTAGCCTAAAATGTTGAAAGGCTGAAATGTCAGAACCAAGCCTATGATCCCTAAAATGATCAGGAGTTCCTCGATCGTTTTACGCTTAACCACTGTGCTCACCTTCATAAGATGCGCCTACTATTGCTTAAATTGAAGAAACAAACTTTATTCACTCTCACTAAAGCCTTTACTTTATCGTTTTCACTGAGCATTAATTTATTGAACTCGCTCACACTTAACTTGACTTTAAACTCCGATCCTTCTGTTTCTACATCAACGACGTAGTGAGTTCCAAAGAACTCAATTACTCTAATGACGCCATCTATAGTTATGTCGTTATTGAAAGCACGTACATCGGGTGCTTCCTTAACTAAGACCACGTTCTCAGCCCTAAAGCCTAGGAGAGCTTTATCTAAGCCTAATTCTAGGAGCTTCTTGCCCAGGCTTGGATCTTTAAAAATCTTTTTAGAGCCCATCTTTATGCTTAAGTCATCCCTATCTACGGCTATCTCAACGAAGTTCATTCCGGGCTCTCCTAAGAACCATCCGACGAAAGTTGTATCAGGCAAGTTATAGACATCCCATGAAGTCCCTACTTGTTCAACTATTCCAAAATTCATTACAGCTATTCTATC
>CALKYD010000047.1 GCA_938003605.1 uncultured Sulfolobales archaeon
GGGGGCAACTTCAAGCATCCCCCGCCTCAATTGCAGGGAGTTAAATAAGCCTTTAGCACTACGTACTAGTAGTCTAGCAGCGATGAGGAATCCTAGTCCAGTCGGAGAAGTGAAGAAGGGATCTCCGGCACTGAGCTGCCAGTGATTAACTTAGTTAGAGCCTAATGTAACGATAGAGAGCTCTATGAGCCTATTATAGAGAAGGCGTGGAGCCAGGCCGAGGCCAACGACACCTTGTGTAAAGTAGATGCCGGTCAGAAATAATTATTGAAGCAGTTTTAAATGCTTAGCTGCGCATACTTTATAACATAGTACATTAGGGTGCTTAGATGAGTGGCGAGGTGAAATGTAGTTGGCTATAACTCTCGACCCCTGGGGGCACTTCACTATAGAGGACTATGGGAAGCTCATAGAGCAATTTGGAATGACACCTATAGAATCAGTGCTCAACTTACTGCCGGAAAGCCATCACTTCTTTCAGAGGAAGATTGTGTTCGGCCACAGAGACCTAGATCTATGGCTTAAGGCGCTTAGAGAGTGTGGGAGAAATGCTGTTTTAACGGGCTTTATGCCCAGCGGCCATGTTCACTTAGGACACTTAATGGTCATTGAAGAACTCAAGTATTTCCAGAAGCATGGAGCCCAAATAACCGTAGTGATAGCTGATGCAGAAGCATATGCAGTGAGGAGAATTAAGAGGGAACAGCTATTCAAGTACTCCGAAGAGTATGTTTCATACGCTCTTGCTGCAGGCCTAGATCCATACAAAACTGAGTTCTACTTCCAGACAAATCAAAGGAGTGAATACTATAGGCTCATCCACATGTTCTCAAGGAAAGTGACTACTGCAGAAATGGAAGCTATTTACGGCTCTCTAGAGCCAGCTAAAATAGTTGCTTCACTGACTCAAGCGGCTGACATACTTCACCTTCAGTTAGAGGAGTATGGAGGCTTTAAAAACATACTAGTCCCAGTGGGGGCAGACCAGGATCCTCACATAAGGCTTACAAGAGATATAGCGGACAGGTTCTCCGAGGAGCTTAAGTTAAAGAGGCCTTCATCAATGTATCATAAGTTTGCAAGAGGCCTCGACGGCAATAAAATGAGTAGCTCGAGGCCTGAATACGCAGTATTCATAAACGATCCTATAGATGTAGTCAGGTCTAAAGTCATGAAGGCACTGACTGGTGGAAGAGCTACAGCTGAAGAGCAAAGAAAGTTTGGTGGAGAGCCTTGGAAGTGCACTGTATTCGACCTTTACTCATACTACTTAGCTACTGACGACTATTCCCTAAGGAACGTACATGATGACTGCGTGAGCGGCCGCGTCCTATGCGGTGAATGTAAGTTAAAGGCTTGTGAAAGACTAGTTGAACTGATCAAGAACTTACAAGAGTTAGCTGAGAAATACATTAACTCCGGCTTAGTTAATAAAGTAATTGAATATCCAAGCTTCTAACGCAAAAGCACTCATTCTAAGTTATTGACTAGCGATGAGGCATAAGCTTATGGCTGACTCCACCCCACTTCTTCAGGACGGGGCGCCCTTGGATTACTCACAAGCTTGCAGCTCTCTGCTTTCATCTCCATTGCTTCACCACAGTGAGTGCTTCCTGTCATCCACTTTTGTTCAGGCCAAGTCTTCAGCCATTCTGGTCTAGCGTTAACTTTCATTCCACTAGGCCTCCCCCCTCATGACGTGGACAGTCAGCTAAGAGCTTGTTAAAGCAAGGAAGATTGAAGTAGATACAAGTAGTGCTCCAAGTATGTGCTTGAGCTCCACTTCTTTCCTCAATAATATGCTTGAAATAATTACTGCTAGTACTGGCACAGCGGCTGTAGTTATTACAGCTACATAGGTTTCTACAACTTTAATCGCTTCATAGAACATCGTTCCCCCAATAGTGTAACCAAGTATTCCTGAAGCCATTGTATAGGGCATGCTCCTCACTTCACTAACAGTCCTATTTAGTCCTAATAGAGCTAAACTTATTGATAAAAGTATGCATCCTGAAATTATGGCTCTTAGAGCGTTGAGCGTTATAGGATTTACGCCTAGATCGTTTATAGCCCAATTAACTAAGTAAACCCACATGCTCCAAGCCAGAGATGCGCCGGTAGCTAGAGCTAAGCCATTTATGGCTAAAGGCGTTTTGGATCCCCTATAGGCAACCGCTACTCCTAATACTGCTACAATTGCTGATAGCAGTGTAGTTGGCTTTATGCTTTCACCTAAAAGTGATCCAATTAACTGTGAAATCACTATATAGCTATAAGCTACTGGAACAGCTATCCCTGGTCCAGCAACCCTTAGCGAAGATACGTACAGTGTGTCGCCAAGAACCGTTCCCACAAGCCCCACTACTGCTGCTGAATGAAGAACAATTGCATTAACATCACTTAACGCTAGCGGTAGTAGAATCGCTCCAGCCAAGATCGCTCTAGCACCGTTTCCCACTATGCTGCTTCCACGCCTCCTATCCAAGGATATTAAAGTTGGTGTTATGGACCACGACATTACTACTCCAAGCAGTAGTGCGAGTTCTGCGTAACTCACGGATTCTTCAGCCTCTAGAGAATGCCAAGCTCCTTCATTAACTCCTTAGTTGTGTTAAGAGGGTTCTTAGACTTAGTTATTGCACTGCCAACGATTACTATGTCAACTCCACTTGTAACCAAGGGCTTTACGGTGCCAGGCCTTAATCCACCGGCTGCAGCTAGATAGAACTCTGTATCCAGCCCCCTGATCTCCTCGATTTCCTTGATCATATCTCTTGCTGTTATCCCTCTTGAAACCTGTACATCTATCCCTACGTGGTAAACTATGATGCTAGTGCCTAACTCTATTAATCTCTTGGAGTCCCTTAAGGGGTCTGAGGATGTAATTAGGTCTGCTGCAACGTGCTTTCCTCTAACGCTTGCTTCAGCAATCATTGATTTAATTGTTGAATCATCTGCAGCGCTGAGCACACTAACTATGTCAGCCCCCTTATCGAAGAACATGCCTGCCTCAAGCCTACCCACATCAACAGTCTTAGTGTCGGCGAAGACAACTGCATTAGTCGTTTTCTTCAGCAACTCTACTGCTAAAGCACCCCATGACTTAATTAATGGAGTCCCAGCCTCAATTATTAAGTGTTCTTTAGGTAGGTTTAAGGAAAGCTCTAGTGCAATCTTAAGAGCTTCCGCTAGATCCGTTGAGTCCAGCGCTACTTGTAGAGCAGGCCTTTTAACAGCACTCATTAAGGCCACCTCCACTAACAAATTAGCTCCACTAATAAATAACTTTACCAAAGCCTCCCCCTAAATTGAGGAGCTTTAATGGCATGTATAGGTGGGGGAGAGTAGCCATTGAGAACTCTAAGGCTTGCCGTAAGTATCATTACCTACACCTATGCATTAGCTAAACAGCTTTCGCTAGCTTCATTTAAGTGATGTGAGTACGCTAGTGTTCAGCGCTTAATCGCATATTTCACCTATTTCTTCTAAGTACTTCTTAAGTGTTAACGCAATGTCTCTAGCAGATATGACTCCTCTAACTCTTCCCTCTTCATCAACTACTGGTAGGTGCCTTATCCTTTTTTCAGCCAGTATTAGGATTGCTTTAGTTAAAGCATCTTCAGCTCTCACAGTCATGGGGTTCCTAGTCATTACATCCCCAACTCTCGTAGTTAAAGGCATTCCTCCACCGACCACCTTTACAAGATCTTTTTCAGTGAATATCCCTAGAACAATGCCCTCAGGACTTGTGACTACAACGCTCCCCACTCCCTCACTATACATGAGTCTAGCAGCCTCTTCAACAGTAGCTGTTGGAAGAGTCGTTACAGGGGGCCTCTTAATTAATTCCGAGACCTTTATGGAGTAATAACTCAAGTAAATCCACCGGACTTAACATTAGTGCAGTACTGAATATATAGCTTCAATAGCGATTCATTTAGCGACAACGTACTTTAACCAAGCATAGCTCTATGGAGCTGAGCCCATTAACAAAGCTATTTTATTAAGGGAGCGCTGCTTAACGCTAACATACTTTAACTATTCTTCCACGAGCTGATGGCTCTAAGTCTTTCAACTGCTTTAGGTATAGTTTCTAAAGCGTAATCTATGTCGCTCTCCCCGTGATACTTAGATAGCTTAAACAATATGCTTCCATGGGCTTCCTCATGCTTTCTACCAATAGCTAAAAGCACGTGGCTTGGCTCAAGAATTCTCGACGAGCACGCGCTCCCACTAGATACATAAATTCCGTGGAGGCTTAATTCAACTGTGAGAGCCTCTCCCTCTACTCGTAGAAAGCTTACATTAACGTTGTTCGCTACTCTGCGCTCGTTTAAAGGGCCGTTCACCAGTACTTCCGGGACTGAGCTAACTACGCCGCTCATCAACTTATCCCTTAACGCTTTAACGTAGTTCACCCTGTTATCAAAGTCCTTGAAGTACATTTCAGTAGCTTTCCTAAAACCAGCTATTAGAGGCACGTTCTCTACTCCAGGCCAGAGTTTTTCAACGCTTAACTGTCCTTTCAACGGAGGCTCGAGGAGCACTCCATTTCTAACGTATAGAGCCCCAACTCCCCTTGGCCCATGAATCTTATGGCTGCTCATAGTCAACATGTCTACTTGAAGCTCCTCCACATCTATAGGGATCCAG
>CALKYD010000048.1 GCA_938003605.1 uncultured Sulfolobales archaeon
CCACTTCCCAAAAACCTATCATTATATCCCCTCATTGCATAGTGTGAGGTGACGTATTTATATTCTTTCATGAAGTAGGCGTTTAACGTAGTATCACTGCCTTCTTATAGGACTCAATGAATACCTCTAATTCTCGCCACGATGGTTGAGCCTCTACATCTCCGCGAACTGTAACTACTAAAGCTCCAGCAGCATTTGCGTATAGGAGCGCTTGATCTATTGGCATGCCCTTGTAAAGCGATGCTATAAATGCTGCATTAAATGCGTCTCCAGCACCTATGACGTCCTCAACTAACGGTACTTTAAATGCCTCGACTCTGTAGGTGTTCAGCTTTGAGTCGTAGGCTACAGCACCCTCTTCACCTAGCTTTACGACGACTAAAGTACTGCCCCTACCTATAATCTTTGAAGCTGCGCCGCTAACGTCGTCTCCTGGGAAGAGTATTCCAAGATCCTCTATGTTTGTAAACACTATCTTTGAGTTAAGGAACTTAGCTAAAGATTCTCTAGCTCTAGCTTCACTCCTCCAGAGCTTCATCCTAATGTTAGTATCGAAGATCACGTCTACGCCGTTTGCCCTAGCTACTTCATACACTTTACTCACGGCCTCACGGCATGAATCACTGAGGGCTGGAGTTATGCCAGTGAGTACTACGGCCCTTGAATCAGCTATGTAGTCTTCGTCAATGTCATTAGGCGACAGCCTGCTGGCGGCAGAGCCATGCCTATAGTAGAATACAGTTGACTTGCCTGGGACAGGGTAGTGACGCTGAATAAAGTAAATGCCTGTGGGAGCAGTTCCATCCACCTTCACTCTTGAAACGTCTACCCCCTCCCCTCTGAGGAAGTTTAAAATGAGCTTTCCAAATTCATCGTCTCCAACTCTAGTTACAATGCCTGTCCTATATCCTAGTTTAGCTAACCCGATCATGATGTTTGATTCAGAGCCGGCAACGTGTACTTCAAAGTACTTCACGTACCTAAGGGGCCCCGGCGATAATGCGTTTAGTTGAACCATTACTTCTCCAACGGATGTAAAATCTAGCTTCATAGAGTCTCGCACCGCGAGGCCTATGTCTGCCTAGCTTAACTAATCCTCTACAGGCTTCAGCAGTTTTTTAAGTCTAGCTTTCCTCAACACATAAGCAATGCATTGGTTAAGCCAGGGTTTGAGGTCGCGCAGTCTTTTAAATTACGCAGCTTAGAACTCAAGCGCTAAGCCATTGATTGTTAACTATGTGAGTAGAGCCATATTGATTTCGGGCAGCAGTCATGTGCTTGATTGTGGGTGAAAGCATTAATATAGCAGCCCATAGTGTCAGTAAGTTTGGATGCCAAGATGGGTGGCAAAGTGTTTGAGAAGGCTGTAGTAACAGGTGGCGCCGGATTCATAGGCAGCCACATAGTTGATAAGTTAGTTGAATTGGGGGCCGAGGAAGTAGTTGTCATAGACAACTTCTCCTCGGGGAGAATTGAGAACTTACTGCACCACTTAGGCAAGGGCGTTGTAAGAGTTGTGAAGAAAGACCTTAGGCTCATGGACGGTGAGTTGACTAAGGCATTTCGAGGAACTGATGCAGTATTCCACTACGCAGCTAATCCTGAAGTAAGAACTTCGAGCACTGAGCCGAGGCTGCATTTTGAAAACAACGTCGTGGCGACATTCAACGCACTGGAGTGCGCTAGGCTGAATGACGTTGAGATCAATGTATTCGCTAGTTCATCCACAGTATATGGAGACGCCAAAGTTATCCCAACTCCAGAGGACTACCATCCACTAGAGCCCATAAGCATCTATGGAGCCTCTAAGCTATCGTGTGAAGCACTTTACGCCGTTTACTCAAAGCTCTACGGATTTAAAGTCCTTATACTTAGGTATGCCAACATCGTTGGCCCAAGAACAACGCATGGAGTCATAGTAGACTTCATACAAAAGCTCTCCAGAGACCCTGCAAGGCTTAAAATACTTGGAGACGGCTCTCAAAGGAAGAGCTACCTGTATGTTACTGAAGCAGTTGAAGCATCTATGCATGCCCTCAACTTCCTCCTAAGGAATGGGCTGCAGTGCGAAGTATTCAACGTGGGCAACGACGACTGGATTACTGTAAGAGAGATCGCGGATATTGTTGTGGAAGCCATGGGCCTCAGCAACGTTGAATACGAGTACGAGCCCATGACTCACGACGGCAGAGGGTGGCCCGGCGACGTAAAGTACATGCTTCTAGACATAGCTAAGCTCAAGAACTCTGGGTGGAGGCCCAGCATTAGCAGTAGGAGGGCTGTGGAGTTAACAGTTAAAGACTTATTGAAGTTGGGATTCATTAAAAACTAAGCGTAGAGATTGAAGAGAGATACCACTGTTACTGCAGCAATGGCTGGTATCAGTGAGTACTTTATTAAAATCCACACTCCTTGCTCTACTCTAAATCTCCCAAATAAAGCTCTCACTGCTGCTACTAGTGTCAGTATGGCTATGTACTTAGCCACTAATACGAGGATCCCTTGAATGGATAGGTGGCGGAATGGATAGGGGCCTCCTAGGAATACGTAGACGATGAATAGTATTGAGGATGAAAGCTCGATGTTGTGCAGTAAGTTGAATACGGCTAGTAATGGACCGCTGAACTCAGTTTTTATGCCAGCAATCAACTCTTGTTCAGCTTCAGGTATGTTGAATGGATTGAGCATTGCTTTAGCCTGCACTGAGACTATTACAGCTGCAAGCCCAACGATTAATGCAGCTGCGTAAATGAAGTTACTCCACGCACTACCTATAGTGATTGAGGAGTAGAATATAGAGTATGGGGGGAATTTGCAGTAAGCCCCTTCACAAAACACTGGCGTACTAGAGCTTATACGCGTAGCTATCGATATGGGAGTCAGCATTCCAGCGAAAAACGCTGGCTCAACAATCAGTATTATTGATAGAAGCCTGGATGCTCCAACGCTTACGAACGGGTTAGACATGCATAAGCTCATGGCTACCATAGCTATTGGAACCATTACGCCGAGCAAGTATACGTAAATTAAGAAGTCGTAGTCTGCCGCAATCCTTACTGGTGAAAGAGGCAACAGCAGTAGTGAGGATACAATAGCGCTAATTCCAAGAACTCCGAAGAACTCGGCAAGCCAAGTAATTGAGTGCCTCTGCTTAATTTCCTCCTTTACTGCCAACAACTTTATGAAGTCCATGAATGGCTGCAGC
>CALKYD010000049.1 GCA_938003605.1 uncultured Sulfolobales archaeon
AGATCAAATGCCTCCTGGACCGGTAAAAGTCGAGGAGTTCGTGATTCCTGAAGGAGTTGCAGCTGTTTCAGCAGTTGAAGCCCCCAGAGGAGAGGACGTGCACTTCGTTATAACGGGGCATGGTAGGCCATTTAGATGGAGAGTTAGGGCACCTACGTATCAGAATATACTGGCGCTTAAATACATGTTGAAGGATCAGCCTTTAGCCGATGCTCCATTAACTATAGCCAGCATAGATCCCTGCTTTTCATGCACAGATAGAGTTTTAGTAGTGGACAGTAGTGGTAATAAGAGAACGCTTAAGTTAGGATGGAGCTCGGGATGAAGATGAAGAAGAACCCGCTTAGCCTACTAGTCATAGCTGGCAGTAAAGGCAGGGTTACACGAAGATACCCATTTGAAGAACCGCTTACGACTAGCGAGTTCCGCGGTAAAGTAGAGATCGATGAGTCAAAGTGCATTGGATGCGGGGCGTGCGTTAATGCATGCCCGCCCAACGCTCTTGAGTTGTTGAGCAACAGTAATGGAACTAAGACTCTAAGGTACTTCATAGGTAGATGCATATACTGCTGGAGATGCATTGACGTATGCCCAGTTGGAGCTATAAAGGGGACGAAGGAGTTTGAACTTGCAACAAATGATGTAAATGATCTCTATGAACTATTGACTCATGAAGGGGCTAGGTGCAACATATGCAACTCTCCATACGCTACAGTGAGGATGGTGAGGTATGTGGCTACAAGATCTCCTTCTACAGAGGGATATGTAACCATAGATCCTAAGTGTAGGCAGGAGAAGTTCGTAAAAGCAATTGAAATGAGGTTTGGTGGTTTAAGTGCCTGATAAAATCATGGGGAGGAGCATATGGGTGTTCCACTTAAACAGTGGTAGCTGCAATGGGTGTGACATAGAGATTCTCGACGTGTTAACACCATACCATGATGCTGAAAGGTTTGGAGTAAAACTCGTTGTAAGTCCAAGGCATGCAGACGTAGCCCTCTTCACAGGTCCAATAACCGTAGAGAGTCTGCCTAAAGTAATTAGGACTCTAAAGGCTATGCCTAGGCCGAGATACATAGTGGCCTTAGGTTCCTGCGCTATAGGTGGGAACATATGGCATACATCGTACTCTGTAGTGGGCGGAGTGCCAAGACTCCTCGAGATCTTGAGAAATGAAGGAGTCGATGTAGATGGAGTATTCTATGTGCCCGGGTGTCCTATCAGGCCTGAGTCAATAATTTACGCCATAGCATTGATTAAGGGTCTCGTAAAGAAGAAAGTTGAAATGAAGGTGAAGAAAGCTGAGCCATAGAATACTTATTTACTTATGTGAATTCAGCGAGCATGATCAAGTAATCCCCAGACACCACATTACTGGAACATCTCTTTGCAGAATCCACGCAAGTACTGACTTGAGTTACGTGGAGAGCATTATCTCTAGAGACTTAGTTGAAGAGCTCATTAAATACAAGGACTTAGTTGTAGTCGATAAAGAGACTATGGCTAAGGTATTAAGGGACTTCTTGGGGGAGAACTCTTATTTAAGGCTAATTTTACTAGACGAAGAATGTTAGTGGAGCACTCCATCTCTTACAAACAACGCCCTTCAGACTTAGCATAATATTGGGTTGGAGTATAGGGTAAGTATTTTATGGCTATAGTAGGTGCTCTATTAGTGCTAAGGAGTCCTTATAGCGATCTTCCTCATTTAATGAAGTAGTTCTTTTAATTAACTCCCTAAGCTCCTTTGAATCGACTTCTCTAAGTAGTTTTTCATCATCTTTCCTTATTATGTTCTCTAAGCTTTGAGCTAATTCCTTTAATTTGATCGACTTATCTTTAACGTATTTGTTTAAAGCTTCCCTTAGACCGCTTGCTAATTCAAGTAGGTAGGGCTCTTCGGGAATTAAGTCACTTAAATTTACTTTAACTCCATAAACTTCTTCAGCTATTGCTGCATTTAAGAGCGTTCTTAAATGGTGTTTTCTACCAACACTCATGTAGTAGGCCGTCAGTCCGAGGCCGTATAAGTCATAGCTGTATGTTGCACGGCCCTTCAGTAAGGCTATCGGGTCAGAGTAATCGAGGTCTAGATGCTCTACTCCTATTGCATTATTGTTTAAGCTAATCTTTAAGTGACCTGATAAAGCTGGCCTTAAGCCACGTTCTTCGTTGCTGAATAGAACTATGCTTTGAGGCTTAACGTTTAAGTGCACTAAGCCTTTGCAGTGGAGTAACGCTAGTGCTCCCGCTATTGCCGTAATTATTAGAATTGAATCCTCCGTTCCAACGCGGTTCTTTTCAGCTACGTAGCTCTCAAGGTTCCCTAGATCTGGGTAATCCTCAACTAATGCTATGGGGTAGTATGCGTAGTCTCTCTCACTATATTTATCCATGAGTGCTATTAACGCCCTTGGAGCATGAATGTGCTCCCTGAATTTAATTAACGCTTCAATAACTCCTTCAGCTAAGCCCCTACTCACAAGTTCTTCCCTAAGTGCATCACTGCTCGTCCATGCAAGGCTTATTGCTGTAGCATACTTAGACAAAATGCTTTTCAAGGGCTCTATGGCTCCCTTAATTGCGAATGGCTGGCCATCTGGAAGTTTGTCTCTAAATACTTTAACTAAGTACCTCCTACCACCGTCATCCACCCCCATTAAC
This sequence comes from uncultured Sulfolobales archaeon, assembly GCA_938003605.1. Next base: position 2,665 of record CALKYD010000049.1, read on the forward strand.
TCATAGACGTAAGGATCTTTGTCTGAGAGGACTTTTTCAATGTTTAAGTCGTAGAGCCTTCTACCAATCCATACGTATGGAATTGATATTGAGGAAAACTCCTGCATACATAAAGTTGCATAGTTAGCTAGGGGGGTCTCGAGATCTCTTAAGCTAACCTTACTTATCTTAATGCTTGCTACAAGGTCTTCCTTCAACGAGAGCTCGTCGATGAGGCTGAAAGCCCTTCTTCCAGTAAGGACTTCGCCCTCCTTCTCGTATGTGCAGGCCATGAGTACTTCACCATAGCTCAATAGCCTAACGATTAACCCTATACCCTCAACGTTTATCCTAACGTAAGTAACCATATTTTCATCCTTAGCCCTCAAAGAGTAATGGGTTAACTCATGCATTGCTTGAGGGAGCTTCCTCCTCATAGTGCGAAGGTCTTTCTCTACTAGAATTATCTTAGCGAGCAGTATTGAATCGCTAAATGCCTTACTTGCCTCATCTATTGCACTGCAAACAAATACTCTTCTCACAATATACCCTCTCCACCAGAGTTGTTTTAGCTACTTTTAGCAGCAAATATTTCTTCACTCCTTCACTAAAGCACGTTCATCAATAATTGTTTTAATTTAGGGGAGTTAAATAAGTTCTAGCGTATGAATGATCTGCGAGTAGTGGAGACGCAGGAGGGTACTTCATGAAGTATTCAGTGGATGTAGTTGTTGATGAATCCACTAGTAGTTTAAGAGCTTCCGCATTCATAGCCTATTTTACTGCAGTAGGTTTACAGAACGCTGAAGTACATCCAGTGATATACTGTGAAGCCGTGAGGCTCGCATCTAAGTACATGAGTTTATTCGATCTATCTAACCTCTCGGAGAACTACATGGTAAAGGTCTATAGAAGGTATCTCTGGCGCATAGGAATAGACCCGACTAGGCAGAGGCCTAGCCACGAAGCCCTCCTTAGGAGAGTGCTGAAGTCGAGGACGTTCCCGCAGATAAATGCAGTAGTTGATGCTGGAAACTTCGTTAGCTTAAAGCACTTAGTCCCCATAGGCATATACGATTTAAAGAAGATCTTGTCGAAAGTAGCTGTTAGGCTAAGTACGAGTGGGGAGATATTCCACCCCATAGGCGCATCCACAGCTTTCTCACTACCTCCAGGCAGGCCAGTACTAGCAGACCATGAGAAGATCATACACTTGTTCCCATCAAGGGACAGCGCAACATCAAGCGTTGACCTAAAGACTACTGAAGTACTAGCTATAGCAGCTGGAGTAGAGGGAGTTCCCGTAACTACAGTTAGGGAAGCTCTAAAGGAGCTTGAAAGCGTTTTAACTAAGTACACTTA
>CALKYD010000050.1 GCA_938003605.1 uncultured Sulfolobales archaeon
GTTAAATCCCTTTGCTCACTTATGAGTGGAATTCTCTTAACTGATACTAGTTTCACGTAAGCCATTTCCTCAACGCTTATTGGAGAGCTTGAGTAATAAGTGTTGAATACGCTGCCAAAGCTTGACATGTCTTTTTGAACAGCATACACTAATGCCTTTACCAAGATGGAGTCGAAGGCCTTATTGTTCCACGCTAATGGAAGTTGCATAGGCGTAGGAGCGCTAAGTAAGTTAAAGTACTCAGTTAAGCCATAGCCAGCTGCAGTAACATAATCGGCTAGCCCAGCTAAATCAATCGTGGGGGCGTAATACGTTTCCGACGCACCAGTAGCTGTAAGCGCGAAGATAGGTCTCCCCAAGCTTACTCTAGCGCTGCCCCACAGAGGCTGTTCTACTGTAACTACTTCAGATACTATGAGGTAGGCCTTCGACGCATTCAACTTCTTAGCTAGATGACTCAACCTAGCTACAGCCCGGTACTCGTCGCTCACAAGTATGTTGGCTAGCAAGGCCTTTTGCTCATTGCTTGAGGGAGGGCTGGCGACAACGTATGCATTAGCGTAACCAACCGCCCAGAACGCATAGCTCTCTCCAGCTACTACTAGTGAGCCTTCATCAATTAATGATAGCAGGTCAAGTACGTATGATGTATTCAGTTCTTCAGCGAATAAATCCCTAGATAAGCCTCCATAGAATACCCTCGGCCTTTCCTTGACTATAGTAATTGATGATGCTCCCTCAGCTACAGCCATTAAAGCCACGAGTCCCGCAAGCAGTACAGCCAACGCCATTCTTATGGACTTCTTGCCCACCCTCATGAATACTGCAGCTAGCTTAAACAACATTAGGGCTATCATTGGGGCAGCGAGCGCTGAAGCATAGATCGATAGGGATGGATCTATGTAACTGGAAATAACTGCAGTAAGGAATCCTGCAGGCATTGAGAATAACAGGTACTTTCTCCAAACAGTCATGCTTCGCGAAGCATTCACAAGAAATACTAGTGAAGCTGGCGCAAATATTGAGAGCGCGCTGTAATCAGCTATAGGCCTGTACGACTTAGAGTAGAATTCTCCTGGGGCTTGGAGAGTAAACGCCCTGCCTGCAACGAGTGAAAAAGCTACGGCAGAGATTATGGAGAGTGCTATTAGTGAAAGTTTAGCTGCATTCATCAATGGCTCTGCAGACGATTTCCTCAACAGCATTAAATCCATCGACCCCGCTGCAATTGCTGAAGCAAGTAGCATTGATGAGAGTAGTTGAGGGAAAGTAAAGTACTTCAATCCCACTACTGCCTGAACAGCTAGTGGCACAGCTAGTATGGCTGCTCCATAAGCTATCTCCCTAAGCTCTATCCTTCTAGAAAACACTCTGTAGAATAGGTAAGTGGAGTAAATTACTGCAGTGACCCAGGCGCTGCTCCAAAAGATCCAGGTTAGTGTTGCAAGGACTACGCCTGCTAGGAACCAATGCCTCCTCCCACCGTCCAAGTACCTAGATGTAGCTATGGCTAGGAGTAGGCCTAGTGAAGCCATAGTGTATGTGCCGAACATATTCGCCCTAAACCAATAGCTCATCGCTGGACTGAGGGCCAGCATTAGAGACGATATGCCAGCAACAAGATCGTTTTTAAATGCCTCGCGAGATAATGCGTAAACCCCAACAACTAGCGCAAACCCCATAATTACTGTAAACCACTCCAATTCTACACCTGCTTTAGCTAAAACGTAGGTCAGTAGAGTCGGCAGTTTAAATAAGTCTACTCCATCTGGGTAGGCAAACTTATAGTTAATGGAGTCATCGGTAGTTGCAAAGTGTTTGTAAACTACTTTGTGGAACCAGGAGCAGTTGTCGTCAGCTACATTGCTGTAGCTAACGAATGCATACAGAAACAGCACTGCTACAGTGAGTGAAGCTGCTAACAGTATGAAGCCATAAGTGCTCGCAACCTTATGCACCACTCCATTCATTCCTCAAGCCCCCTAGGTTCATCTACTAGAAGTAGAACCATTGCTAAAATACCCTTATGCGGCTGTGCTCGGCAAAGCTGTTTTAGTTAGAGATATAAGTGTAGCGAGGAGTAGAGCTTAAACAGTTGTTTCGCTTGGGGAGACTCGTGCCGTCTAGGAAGCGTGTTCCCAGAGGTATGGTTGCGCAAATGCTTAGCTTTGACACGCTCAGCAACTCCCTACTTAAGTTGTCCATGACAGCACTTATTGCAGTAGCACTCATTGTGTTGAGCGAGTGGCCGAGTAGCTTAAGCTATTATGCTGTCTTCCCGACGACGGTTGGCTACAGAGCCCTCGGCCTATCAACGATGGTGACGGCTTTTGCTCTAATATCAATACTGATCGCGCTCCTACTGCTAAAGTATTTGAAGTATGTAGAGAGGGGGGATGTCATTGAGACAGATCTAGGGTTCACCTTCCTAGTACTAGCTTCAATTACAGAAGCCATAGCAGTGATCGTCTTACTAGCTCTATCACTCTCGTAACTGAAGGAGTTGAAGATCAGCTTAATGAACTGAGATCTATTGAACGCGCCGTCACCAAGGCCTATTCTTCAGCCTCATTACGTACGCTATGTAGTTGGTTGCGATGTGGAGAATGATTATTGTTATAAGCGATAACGCTATGAAGCCGAGGTCTTTAGGAATAGACAGGCTGCCAAAAGCCACGTAGATCGATGTAGCGAAGAGGGCAAAGTCCAATTGATCTAGCAGTGGAGCAGGATCCCCTCTACCTAATCCAAGCCTCCTCTTTATAAATGAGCCAGCCAAATCTCCTAGAAGAGCTGCTGCTGACGCCGTTAATAGTATGGGGATTAAGCTAGTGGAATTAAAGTACGTTGATAGGGCTAGCGATGCCATATATCCTCCGAGCAAGCCCGTCGCCAGCCCTTCCCAAGTCTTTCCATCGCCAAGGATCCTCCTTCCATCAATCCACAGCCTCCTTCCATCAATAGGCTTTGACCCATTTACTAGGACAGGCATGGCGTTTGCAACCATGGGTGCTCCATAGAGTTTAATGAAGTTCTCTAGGAAAGCGCTTAGCTCAGCAATGCTCAACCCACGTGACACCTTGACTACTTATTTCAAACAATACGCGTTTTTCACTAAAGTTACGTGGCTTCACGACTCTTATAGCTCTCCCCCCATTGCTTTTAACGAGCTGGAGGATTACGTCAAACCAGTATCCAAGTATTTTCATGCCGCTTGCAGCTACATCGCCTTCATCAATTGCCCTTACTTGAGCTGATGCAAAGGCTGCTCCCCCACGCTCCTCTGCCCACTTCCTCATCAATGAAGCGCTTAGCCCGAGCTTCTCTATAGAGTGCTCTGAGTATGCTTCAAGCCTATATAGGGAGTTGATGCTGTCAATGAATAGGGCCTTGAAGTCCATGGATTTAAGCGCGAGGGCCATTAAGCCGCAAGCTATTTGTTCGTCAAGTGAGTAGACTTCTGTGAAAACGACGTTCTCATAGTCTTGAGCGATATCAGCGACTCTAGCCATGTACATTGATCCCTCAGTACTTATAAATATGGATCTGAATCCATTTAGTGAAAGCCTTCTCGCTATGTGCAGCAGTAGGGCAGTCTTTCCAGAAGCTGCTTCACCGTAGATAAGCACTGCAATGGGCGGCTCTCTCCCTATAACTGAGTCGATGAAGCCACAGCCAGTGTAGTCCAATAGTTGAACACCCTGTGTTAACTCCTCACCCAATAAGTTTGGAGTACTTTAATGAATTAATAAGGGTACTGGTTGCAGCCTAAGCAACTACCGTTGACGAGTCTGTGGAGAGCCCATTGTAGAACTTATAAGGCCCCTAAACTCAGGGAAGCATTGGCTGGCTGAATTGCTGTAGAGTAGAGGTTTTGAGCTGTTGACAGGCGTAGGGACAGGTGTTTGCAAGCTCTGTGGCTCATGGAGTGGAGCTATTAGTTCAGCTATTGGTGTATGTGTAAAGTGCCTTAGAGAGAAGTTTAGTGAAGCTAAACCAATAGTTGATGAGAGTAGGAGAACCCTAAGATCCAAATATGGCCTCCCCCCAGCCCCCCCTAGGAGCAGTGGATTAACCTGCTCCTTTTGTTCAAATAGATGCTCAATCTCCAGTGGAGGAAAAGGTTATTGTGGAGTAGTGTGCAACAACTACGGGAAGTTGAGTTACTTAACTGGCTCGTTTAGAAAGGCAGTAGGTCTATACTATTACGACCCTCTTCCAACTAATTGCGTGGCAGACTGGGTGTGCCCGGGATGCACAGGCGCTGGATACCCCAAGTACTCGCTTTTGCCGAAGGGGCCTGAGAGAGGATTCTACAACATTGCTGTATTCTATGGAGCATGCAACTTAGACTGCTTATACTGTCAGAACTGGGAGTATAGAGAGATGGCGTCGAAGGGGAAGCCCGAGCTCTCTATTGAGGACTTAGTTAATGCAGTTAATAAGAGGACTACATGCACATGCTTCTTCGGAGGAGATCCCGGTCCTCAAGTAGTGCACGCTCTCATGGCCGCAAGATCCATGGTTAAAAGAGCTGAAGAAATTGGATTAAAAGTGTTCAGAGTATGTTGGGAGACTAATGGATTGATGAGCCCTGGAATAGTTGATGAAGTGACTGAGCTAAGCCTATCGACAGGGGGCATAGTTAAGGTAGACGTAAAGGCGTGGAGCCCTGAAGTATACTATGCTCTCACAGGCAACTACGGTAGGGATGTCTTTAGAACAGTTGAAAGAATTGCAGAGAGATTTAATGAGAGGCCCGAGCCCCCCCTACTCGTTGTAAGTACTTTACTCGTCCCAGGCTATGTTGATGAAGTTGAAGTTGAGGGAATAGTTAAGTTTATAGCTGAATTAAATAAGGACATACCCTTTAGGCTGCTGGCATTCCACCCAGATTACGCCATGAGGGATCTTCCCACTACGAGTAGGGGCCACGCTAGAGCCGCCTATAGCATTGCCTTAAGGCATGGCTTAACTAACGTAAGTATAGGTAATTGGTGGCTTCTCAGAGACTACTAGTGGGCAGTACTTCCTCCTTAGTTATTAACTTAAGTATTTCCTGGGAGGCATTTCTACTAATTATCTCTATTTTTTCATATAGTTCGACTTCAATGTTATTTACTTTAATTCTTCCCTCAGCTACGTCAAAGTCTAGGACTATGTTAATTATAGCGTCCTTAGGTATTCGGTATTTTTCTACAATAATGTTGTATATCACTGCATTGATATCGGATAACTGTTTATTCACATTCTTAGGGCTTATCTCACCACTCTTATACTTCTCCCTTAAAACAGCGTTTACAACTTTCCTAAGCTTAATTGCGTAACCTCCAAGCCTTAATGGGCCCGTCTTTACTACGGGCACATTCTCACCAACTTAATAGTTTTACAAATAGTGTAATATTTGTATCGTTAGCCATAGCATTCATGCCCCGCCGCGCTCGCAGTAATGAATCGCTTTCAATTAATGCATGGATTTAGCCTAACTCTGTAGACTTCAAATACTTTAAGCATTGTACGCGCGTGAGTGCATGGTTCCCCTACATCCATGGATCCATGGCTGAGTCCCTACATAAATTGAATGAAGAGCTCTAGATGCGGGTACTATGATAAAGACTTGGAGAGCTATGGGCGAAAGGTGTAAGCTCACGAAGCCTCCAGTGTGGAGCTTTCCTTAACATATTAAACCCTGTTCGTCGGCTTACTACCGTAGCGGGGGTTTCTGTTGTCTAAGGTAGCAGTAGTCTTAGCTGGTGGTAAGGGCACTCGCTTAAGGCCTTTAACTGACGTAGTTCCTAAGCCGCTAATACCTATGGCTGGAAGAACTATCATTGATTACATAATTGAGTGGCTTAAGCTCAAGGGCTTCACAAAGTTCATTGTTGTAGCCAAGTACCTCGGGGAACAGATCGCTGATCACTTCAAGTACTCGAATGAAGTGAGAGTAAAGCTTGTTGATTCAAAAGATACTGCAGATGCAGTTAGATTAGTTGCTAGTGAAATAAGTGAAGAACACTTCCTAGTATCCATGGGTGATGTGCTTTGCAACGCTGACTTCAACGCTTTCTACGAATACCACGTCAGGAGGGGGGGCATAGCTACCATAGCCCTTAAGGAGGTGGATAACCCGCTTCCCTACGGACTCATACTAGTTGATGGAGATAGTAAAGTGATGCTATTTACGGAGAAGCCTAAATCAATTGAGCTACTGATCCTGAATACAGCTCACCTTAAGTTGAGGAGCAAGAGTCTTTACTCAAACTTAGTTAACGCAGGCTTCTACATGTTTAACTACGACATACTCAGAGTACTCGAGGAAAACAATGGATTGATGGACTTCGGCAGGCACGTATTCCCATACCTACTTGAGGAGGGCTATAGAGTCAACGGCTGGGTCATGGGTGAAGCTTACTGGGAGGATGTAGGGCGAGTGGAGAGCTTAAAGAAGGCTACCTGGGATCTATTGAGTGGGAGTATAGCTGGCTACAAGCCTTTCGGTGAAGAACTATCCCAAGGAGTATATGTAGGCCGGGGAGCGCGCATAGATGGAACAGTTATTTCGCCTGCCTACATAGGTGGAGACACCATTGTTGAGAGTGGAGCAGTAGTAGGTCCATATGCTTCACTCGAGGAGAACTCTATAGTTAAAGCCAAGGCTAGAGTTTCATACAGCATCTTGTGGAGGAATAGCCTTGTTGGAGAATGCTCAACAATATATGACTCAGTTGTAATGAATGACGTTGCTGTGCTTGGGGGAGTAAAGGTGGTAAATTCAATAGTTGGCTCATTTAACGTAGTGTCAACAAACTTGAGTGAAGAAGTCGTTGAGCCTAGGGGTGGTTAAACTGGTTTATAAATTCATTAGGGGGAGAATAGTTGGTGTACCTAACTTAGAGCTTACTCCAGAGGATGCAGCTAACATAGGAAGCATCCTCGGCTCATGGTTTAAGCCAGGCTCGGTTGCAATAACTGGGAGAGACTATTACGCTAGCTCAAGAATGATAAAGAGGGCCCTGACGTCAGGGCTCATGAGTGCCGGCGTAGAGGTATTAGACCTCCATGCCTCCACTATTGGAGAAATATCGTTTAGCATGAAGAGGTTTGGGGCTAGGGGAGGGGTTTCAATAACTTATTACCCAGTGCATAGAGATCACGTGCAGCTAAGAGTGTTTTCCTCTCCTGGAGTAGAGCTCGTGGGAGATGAATTACTTAGCGTAGTGAAGGGGAGCTGCAGGAGAGTGAAGCCGCAGGACGTTGGTTGGCTTTCATACGCTGAGTACATTCACCAAATCTATGTGTCTGCACTAATAGCTTTCATTAATGTGGACTTAGTTGGATCAAGGAAGTTCAGTATAGCTGTATCGACAAGCCATGGCCCCAGCGACTTAATACTGCCTGAGCTGTTGAGCCAACTCCACGTGGATGCCATTATACTAAATAGTTCAAGGAGCATTCCACAGGGCTACGAATACCCTCTCATAGAGGAACTTAATAAAGTGGCTGAAGTAACTCAAGCCGTTGGACTGGACTTCGGAGCCGTGATCAGCAATGATGGCTCATCCATCTCCATAATTGATGGAAGAGGTAGAGTTCTTTTAACAGAAGAAGTTGTTGTAGCTCTAAAGCCATTGATTCAAGCGAACTCAAGCATCGTTGCTTCAAGCGACGTCTTCAGTACTGTGGAGGACGAACTAAGCGATCTAGGGGCTTTAATTAGGAGAGCCAGCGTAATTGAAGGATCTGTGTTAAAGGAGGCCTCTAAAGTAAGGCCCTTCATAGGGTTTACTAGCGTAGGAGAGTTCGTGCACCCATTATTTAGCCTAGGCTATGACGCTACGCTCACTTTACTAAGGATCTTGGAGTCGCTGGCAGCATCTGATAAGAGGCTCCCTGAATTAGTGAACGAATACTCTATGAAGGGCTACTTAGAGTACGTTATTGGAGACAGAGTGATAAATGTAAGGAACTCCATATGTACAGAAGAAACTTATTGTAGAAGCATGGTGAGCGGATATAGGCTGAGGATAAATAACGTGAACGTCGCGCTACTCCACGACCCGCTCAGTAATGGAACTAGAGTAGTTGTAGAGAAAGTTCAGGGATGCGAGGAAGTAATCAAGAAGATGAAAAGTATTCTTAAATGACTTAAGTATTCAAACGAGCTCACGATTTCCAAGACCTTAAGAACTAAAAACCCTAACAACTTTCACTATATAGCAAGCAGCGGGGGTGCCCGAGCATGGTCAAAGGGGTCGGG
>CALKYD010000051.1 GCA_938003605.1 uncultured Sulfolobales archaeon
CTGCTGAAGGAACTATTACTTCAGCCTTTAAGCCAAGGACTTGCGCGTAAAGCGCTACGGAAATACCTGTATTGCCGCTTGAGTCCTCAACAACGCTTTCATAGCTCAGAGATCTGGCTAGAGATAGAGCCATTGCTGAGCCCCTGTCCTTAAAGCTTCCGGATGGATTCAAGTACTCCAGCTTAAACCACACTTTAACTCCTCTAAGCTCTCTAACGACCAGTGGGGTAAGGCCTTCACCTAGGCTAATCAGCGGTGCGTAGGGAAGCATGGATCTGTATCTATGGATTCCCCAGCCACTCGGCCTCCACTCAACGCTGTAACTTAAATCTATTGGGGAACGGCACTTAGGGCATCTATAGTAATAGCTACCGAGATCTTTTTTAAAGCCGCACCTCCTGCAAATCCAGGATAGTTCAGCCAAACTAGGGCACCGCAATGCATAGAGTTCTAGCTAGCTTAAACACTTTCCCTTAATAAGGCCACGGCCTGCAGCTGCTCCAAGAAGCCGTTATTAGAGCTATGAACAGTTAGAGGGGCATTAAGTAATTCACTTAAGCCACCTCTCTAAAGCTCTATATAGTGCTTGGGCTTGCTGTTCCGCAGCCCTTACTTGCTCAGCCAACGGGAGCTCCAGCTTGTACACATACTTGCTGAACCCCCCGTCGAAAACTAAGTAGTATGTGCTTGAGAACGGAGCTATGACTCTGTTTCCACCGGGCTTTACTATGAAGCCCTTAACGCTACTCTGAGAAGCTACTAGTAGTCTCCCAGCCTGCTTTGACTTAAACAATATCTCTGTGTTGCTCCCTGCCTTGATCTTGAAGCTTGAGAGCGGGTTTGCATTAGGTATGGCTGGGACAACGTATCTAGCGATAAAGCCCCCTTCACGGTACTCCTTAAGCCCTGATCGAATGTTACTTAAAGCGTAATCCAGTAAGCCTCTTAAAACTACGTCCCTTCTACAGTGGTATGTGAAGCCCCTGTTGCTGAGCTCAACGCTAATGTATGCAGGCAGTATGCAGTCACTAACTATGCTTGAAGGCACTGTTAGCTCTACACTCTTGTTTTTACAGAATAGCTTTGCTCTAGCTCTTTCTGCATCAGTAGCTATAGTTATGATGCTGTAGTCCTCCTCGTGCTTAATGCTTATGTCCAGGGATGGAGCTGGTACATAAGTCTTCTCTACGCTTACTTCATCGAGTTCCTTTGAGTCTTTGGCAACAGCATCCACTGCCACTACTCTAAGTGAGTCGGGGACTCTATCCACACACATAGACTTGCGCTCACCTGGCTTGACTTCAGATCCCTCAATGAGTACTTTGACTCCCCTTGGAGCAGTTAGTTCAACTACATCTAGTTCAACTAGCGATAAGCCCCCGCACTCATGGATTCCTGAGCTTACGTAAGCCCTAGCCTTAGCTTTAAGTGAGACTTTAGCTGGTGGAGAGTTTATTGACGTGCTTGCAGAACCTAAGAGATGCCATACATCAATATTGAATACGTGCGTGCTCAGCGCACTGGCTTCTACTCCCACTATATCAATCGACATGCCGGGGTATACTCTAACTTGCTTACCGCTGTAGTGGGCTATTAAGGGGGCTTCAGAGGACATTCTAACGACGTGTGTTCCCCCATAAACTTCGCTAAGGGGCTCTATGAATACACTTGCTTCACCAGGCTCCACTACACCACATAGACCTCTGCTACAGCAGAAAACTCTGCATTCAATGCTCCAGCACGCAGCTTCCTCACTCTTAGGGGTTTGCAGGAACTTCCTTCCACTTACATCGTATGCCGTGAGTTCGCGGCCGTAGTCTATTACTATGGTGTGGCTAGCTGTTACTGCAGATTCTTCAGGGAATGACTTAACGTACTCTATGGGAGTAAGAGCTCCTCCCTCAAGCCTATAGAGCCTGCCCCCCACTCTAAATACTGGGAGTAATTGGTGTAGCCCAGTGAAGCACGCTTCCACAGCTATAGTCACTGGCCTAGGCATGTCTGGGCCCAGCCTAACGATCCATCCTGAGGACTTAACTAGTACTGAGTCTTCTAGAGCAGCTAGTGCATCTACTGGAAAGCCTACTTCAGTAATGCCTTCACCCGTCAATACTTGACTCCTCCCATCGCTGTAAGTGATAGCGAAGGAGCGGTATCCAATGGATGTCTTTAGAGGCTTCTTCCTATATGCTCTCTCAAAGACTTCAATTGAGTCATAGCTTGCTGCTACAACGTGTGCATACGAGCCGTCGTAGATTGCTGCCACTAATGCTCCTGGAGTACTTGAGTAAGAAGCTTCCTCCCCTTCTAGAACTAAGCCATTTCCAGCCTCTAGCCTAACCCCTCTCACAGTCTTCACTACAGCTACTCCACGCTTCCAGTGTGGAAACCCTGCTAGGGCCTCACACACATACTTATCCCTATTGATGAAGACTGGATTGCTGCAGCCCCCCACTCTATCTCTGAAAACCCCTTCTTCAACGCCGCGCAGAGTTATCCTTGGATGTAGAGCTAGGCCTGCAAGAATCACGCTCTCAAAGTCGTAGGGGGAGAGCACGGGCTTATAGTTAAGTAGCGGTAGCTCAAAGAATGATCTAACGCTGTATGGGAGCGTCAACTTCACTTATAGACCCCTCCTCTCCAGGCTGCAGCAATGAGTCTAGTAGCGAAAGAATGAGCGATGAAGCCTTGGCCTCAAAGCTCATCGAGCCCGCCGACAGTATGGCTGATAGAAGGCTCGTTAAGCCCATTACAGCCCCTAACACGAGTGAAGGAGTGCTTCCACGCAGCCCACTCCACACAAGCATTATTGAAAAGAATAAGTAGGCTAAGTGTTTAACGCGAAATGGCCCAACCACATTCTCGTTAAGAACCGAGAGATCTCCTATAGACACAAACTTCCTGTACCGAGCCTCGTATTCAGCC
>CALKYD010000052.1 GCA_938003605.1 uncultured Sulfolobales archaeon
AGCTTATTTAACATGTTTTCAACCTTGCGTGAAAAATACCTTATTTCATCCTCAGTTAAGTTGACTAAGTTCTTACTGTAGTTCACTTAAGACACCTTAATACTGCAGATCTGTATTTATATAAGGCACTAATATTCCTTATATCTCTATTACATCATTGCTGTGATCTATTGAGATCTAGGATTTCCACAAACCTCTATTCAACGATAACTACATATTGACCCACGAGATTCCTCAAGCAGCTTGAAGGTTTAAGTAAGCTATTTACTGTTCTTAGGGAAAGCTTAGCTCTGTGGGTGGCGTCAATGGTTGTAGTGAATCAAGAGCTCATAAAGGCATTTATTGAGGAGTATCCTTGGTTAAGTGAAGCGTATAGTTCCCTAGTCAGTGATGTAGAGGTAAGGGAACTCTGGGATATGAGTAACGTCATGGTTGTAAAGAGAATGATGTATAATGACCATGGGCCAGTCCACGCGCACATAGTGGCTGGTGCAGCATTAGCTCTATACAAGATACTGTTGGACAAGGGGTTTACCCCAACGCTTATAAGGGATGGAGTAGTAAAGGATCTTGAGCATACGTGGCTTGTACCCCTTTACGGAGCTCTTCTACACGACGTAGGGAACTCCATTCACAGGAGCGTTCATGAGGCGACGGGGGCTTTACTGGCTAAGCCTATAGTTGAAAGAGCTCTTAGTAATGTGGTAAGCGACCCAGCTACTAGAGTAAGGCTTAGGCAGGAAATACTCCACAGCATATTCTGTACGGCATACGATGTTGAGTGATTAACTATAGAGGCTGGAGTAGTTAAAGTCGGCGATGGACTGGATGTAGCTGAAGGCAGAGCCAGGATCCCGTATAGAATGGGTCAGATAAATATCCACAGCGTATCCGCATTGAGTATAAGGATGGTTGAAATAGCTGAAGGAGCAAAAGCCCCTGTAAAAGTATCCGTATATATGAATGAGCTAGCCGGAGTATTTCAAGTAGATGAAGTACTTATGCCTAAGCTAAAGACTACGCCACTTAAGGAACTCGTTGAAATAAGCGTTATAGCTGGCGAAAAAGAGCTGAAGACTTACTACCCGCACTGACACTCCATAGCTAAGCACTTAGAGATGTGTAAGTGAGTGAATGCCTTAGAGCCCGGCTTCTCTAAGTTCCTTTACCAACATGTACTCCGCTGCCTTAACTGTAAAACCTGTTTTAACTAGCGTTTCAACGATTTTCTCCTTAGAAGCATCAACTGGTATAACTATGTGCTCTAAGCCTTTTTCAAGGCCTACACTCATTAATCCAGCCAATAGGGCTTTTAAAGCTTCTAAAGGCTTGTAGTATGAGACGGCTATGTAATCCACGATCATTTCGTCTCCAGGTGAGTATTCCGCTAATCCATGCAGCTTTCTGCCTTTATAGGCTAGGATCGCTTCTTGGCGTCCATTGTATCTTTTGTAGATAACTCTATCAGTTGGCTCAGTTAACGTACTCCACCAAGTAGTAGGCCTTAGCTTGATCATCTTCATTACGTTGTTGACTCTCCTCCTCTCCACTCTATATCCATTTACACTGGGTTCATCTAAGTTCCTTAAGTCAGCTCCTAGTAGAGCCACTATGCTCTTAAATGAATACCCTCTCTTAAGGTAGAAGTTTAGTGCATTCATGTTCCTATCCTTAACGCTAAGAAATACTTCTTCAACGCCTTCTCTAACCAGTGTTTTCTCTAAGTAGTTGAGCAGTAGGCTACCTATGCCTAAGCCTCTATACGCGCTGTCTACAGCTAAGCTATCTATGTATGTAAGATGCCTGTATTTGTAAGCTATTATGAATCCAACTACTTTACCCTCTACTTCAGCTACAATAACTTTCTTCCTCTTAGACTTTGCATTAATGAGCGCCTTAAACCACTCGTAGTCCTCTTCGTCAAGTCCTTCGAGCGAGCTTAAGTGTATTTCAAATATTCTATCGACATCACGCACTCTAGCGTTGCGAAGAACAGTATTTACACCCATCATACATTGAATCACAGCCTTGAAGCACTCATACTTAGTGAGTTTAAAGCATGCTAAGGGTATATAAACCTTGCCCTCTCTAGGCTTAACGAAGCTTAATTGCAGCAACATCGATCTATGTCAAGTAGCTTAAGCGAGCTGATGTATGGCTCCACTGAGCTCCCATCAAGGTACTTACGTACTCTAAAGAGCTGTGAAAGCCTCGCGCACCTGCATTTAATGAGTTGCGCTTAGGTAAACGACTGTTAATTCGAGACTTCCATGCCTCATTCAATAGGCATTGGAGTCCGCGGCATCCATAGCTGGGCGTTGATACACGCTATTTAGATTTAGGATTTATGGAAGTCGCTTTGTATTTAAATTTGAGCACTAACTTCGCGAATTTAACGACTATGCCTATGAATGGCTTAAGTAGGGGTATTGACGAAAATACTGCCTCTAGCACTCTCACATCCTCCCGCTTAAGTGCGCCACTAGTCACTGCGAGCGATATGTAGATTAGAAATAGTGCTGCTAGCCCCAGAGTAAGCCTAGCAATAGCCGGCATACTTACGTAAATGAGTGGGGTAGTTAAAGCAGCTGAAGCAATTCCTATTAGGGAAGTCTTTGCGACGTGCAGTAGATTAATAGTTACGCCGATCCTCTTAGCCATAACTAGGCAGTAAGCTAGTGAAGGAATGCTGTAGACACCTATGGCTAGCGCTAAGCCATAGATGCCCCAATTAATGGATAGAATGTACATAAGTGGGAATGCGGTTAGTCCACTAATTATTGATGAATGCGCTATAATCCTTGTAGAGCCGTGCGCTTGCAGTATGGAGCCTATTGTAACACTTACTGGCCAGAGGAAGAGCTGAATGCTCATTAGGGCGAATACTGAAGGAGCCTCACTATACCTAGGGCCATAGACAGTCCTTATAGCATCAGCTGAGTAGATCATCGCATAAGCCGTTAAAGGAGTAGTTATGAATGTCAGCATTAGGACAGCGTACCTATATAGATCAAGCACTTCACTCCTAACCCCCTTGCCAACGAGCTTCGAGAACAATGGGGTTAGAGGAACAGCTATAGCTGAGTAAACCGATAGGATTGCGGAAAGCAGCTGTAGTGAAGCATTGAAGTTGCCAACTAGTACGTCACCTGCGCCTCCTAGAGGGGAAGTTGTGTATGCTAAGAGCAATGCCTGATACCTAGATATGAGTAAACCAACTACTCCTACGCTAAACAAGGCGATGGCGAACTTCATGAACTCCAGCAGGCTTACACCAGGCACCCCGCCACCGTTTATCCTCAAGTAATTGGTCGTTAGGGCTAGAGCCAGGATCGTTGAAACATAATAGCTGAATACGTAAGCCAGTATAGCGCCTGCTACACCCATGCCTAAGTACAGCAATACAGCTACTGCAACAAGCCTCGCAGCACTTTGAGTAAGAGATACATAGACTCTGTGCTTAGCCATTCCGACGCCTGCGTGAAAACTCATGAATGTATAGGTCAGCGCCTGACCTAGGATAGAGGTTGAGGCTAAAGCTACATAAAGCCCCAGCCCACTTCTACCAGTAGTAGCTTCAGCTATGTATCCAGGCAACGTAAGTAGGGGGACTGAAGCCATAAAACTTATTGAAGCCTTGAGCAGTAGAGTTCTCTTAAACAAGTATGTGACAGTGTAGCGATCTCCCTTACCTAAGTAAAGCGATGAAAAGCGCAATAAAGCCTGATCTATTCCAAAGTCAGTAAACGAAGCCATTATTTGAATAGGTATGAATGATAAGGCGTAGACTCCATAGCCCTCGGGTCCGAGAACTCTGCCAATAATCATCAGAGTAACGACTTGTAGAATGAGTTGAACTATGGTCCCCCATAAGTAAGTAAAGGATTCTGCAGACGCTCTTGAAGCATCAGCAAACACTATGCCGAGATCACTGTTTCCCATTAAGCGTAACACCAATAAGCCGTCAATAAGCTAACCTATTGAACGAATATTTATACCTTTAACGCTCACGCACACTATCCCCACTATTAATTAAGGCGGGAATAGCTGGAAAC
>CALKYD010000053.1 GCA_938003605.1 uncultured Sulfolobales archaeon
TACCGCAGTAACTTGTAGAGCAGTCTTCGGCAGCTACGTAGAAGGAGCTTGGCTTGACTCCTTGAAACAGCTCATCTTCGCCAATAACTTCACTAGCCTTTCTCACTCCCCAGAGCACGCCTACAGAGGACTCCATTCTCAAGGCTGTTCTCACTAAGTATGGGACTGGAGCTATTCCAACTCCACCAGCTATGACTAGTACTCTCTCCCCTTTACGCAGGCTTAAGCCCCTCCCATAGGGGCCTCTCACTCCTATGAATCCACTGGCTCTTGAAAGAGCCTCAGTCCCCCTTCCCCTAACTCTAAAGAGTATGGTTAGTGAGCCATCCACATAGTCTGAAATAGACATTGGTACTTCCTTTACTCTCGGAACCCACACCATGAGGAATTGAAAAGGCTGTGGTTCAACACCTAGATCGTCCATGAGCTTAAGCCTCATTCTATATATGTTTTCCCCAAGCTCCTCTACGTTCACTACTTTAGCACTCTTAAAGCTCATACCTTAATCAGCCTGTGCAGCTCGTCCTCTAAGACTAGCGTGCCGCAGTAGCTGCACTGCAATGTAATTGGCTTGCGGGAGAGAACTATGAACTTACTCCTTAAGGGCTCATTGCTTTTGTTAGTTATGCAAGTAGTGTTTGGACACATGACTATTTCCTCAATTACTTCAGGTATCTCTACGTTGAACTTCTTGACTACTCTGAAGTCTTCAATTATGTTTATTGTAGCTGTTGGCGCAACTAGAGCTATGACGCTCACCTCGTGTTGCCTGAGGAACCTGCTCTCTACTTTAATTATATCCTTTCTACCCAACTTCTTGCTCTCAACATTCATTATGATCGCTGTTCTAGTTCCTTCGCGGCCGCTTAGCCCAATTATTTTCAGCACGTCGAGGGCTCTTCCAGCAGGTATGTGGTCTATCACTGTTCCAGCCCTTATTTTTGAAACAACTAGCGTTGGCTCACTCACAACCCACCACCTAAAACCATAGCTAGTAGAGCCATTCTTACAGGCACTCCTAGTGAGGCTTGCAGGAAGTATGCAGCGTGCTCAGAGCTATCTACTGAAAGCTCTATTTCATCAACTTTAGGTAGGGGATGCAGTATCTTGAGTGAGCGCTTGGCTTTCTCAAGGAGCTTCAGCGTTACTCTGTAAGTACCCCTAGCTTTCTCGTACTCAGTTGGATCAGGGAATCTCTCTCGCTGAACCCTAGTTACGTACATTACGTCAACTTCCCCGATCACTTCATCCAGCCTACTCAGCTCCTCAAAAGCTATTCCCTTACTATTTAAAATCGACGTTACTTCAGGCCTAGCCCTCAGTATTGGGGGTGACACCAAGTATACTTTCAATGGCTTGAAGAGTGTTAGAGCATAGATGAATGAAGTAGCAGCCCTACCATACCTTAGATCCCCCACTACTGCGTACGTTAAACCATCTACTCCGCCGAACAACTCCCTCACTGTATATAGGTCTACCATGGCTTGAGTTGGGTGGTGCTGCCTTCCATCCCCGCCGTTTATGACTGGGTTTAAAGCTATTTCAGATGCAAACTTAGCTGCTCCCTCAAGCTTGTGCCTTATAACTATTAAGTCGCTGTAGCTGTCAAGCATTCTCACAGTATCAGCCAAGTTCTCCCCTTTAGCAATGCTTATCGACTCCTCGCTTGAGAAGCCAATGACGTCTGCGCCGAGTTTTTTAGCAGCTACTTCAAAGCTCATTCTAGTCCTAGTTGAAGGCTCGAAGAAGGCTAACGAAACTACTTTGCCTTCAAGAAGCCTCAGCTTCCTACCAACTAGCTTTCTAGCTTTATCACTTAACTCAAATAGTTCCTCCAACTCCTCCCTCTTAAAGTCAAGTATAGATATTACGTCTCTGCCAATGAATGAACTGCTCAACGCGCCCGCTCAAAAGCAGACTGCATACTCAGTATAAAAACCTTAGCCTGTTCTTGGAGCACTCTTCTCCACGTACTCAATTAACTCCCTCAGCATTTGTTCATCAATTACCCCAGCTTCGCGGAGTTCACGGAATATTTCTCTAGCTGTAGCTAAACTATAGAGCTTTAGCCCAAGCCTGCTCAACCTCTCTCTAGCCCCCTGCTCTCTATCGACAATAACTATTGCTGCAACAGGCTTAGAGCCAGCTGAAGTAAGCGCGCTCCAGGCCCTCTCTATAGAGCCGCCTGTTGTAGCTACGTCGTCAATTACTGCTGTTCTCCTGCCCGCTACATCTCCTTCAATAAGGGACTCCATTCCATGAGCCTTCCTCTCGCTCCTAACGTATGCAAGAGGCTTCTCAGACAGTACAGCTATGTAAGTAGCTAATGGTATTCCAGCAGTTGCTATTCCAACAACAGCGTCTACTTCTCTAACTACGTTGAACTTCTCAATTATTTCTAGAGCGACTCTCTTAGCTAGCTTTGGATAGCTGTAGAGCCTCCTAAGATCTACGTAGTAGGGGCTTTCTAAGCCTGACGTCAGCTTGAAGTGCCCGAACTTTATCATTCCATGTCTGTAGAGCTCTACTGCAAGCCAGGACATGTCTTCACCCTCCACTCCTGCTCACTGAGTAATCTTAATGCTTCAGCACGCGGGTTGCTTGAGGCTGTAATAGCTCTGCCCACTATTTCATAGTCGGCTCCTGCGCAAATAGCTGTGCCGGGCTGAGCTCCCTGCACTCCTATGCCGGGCGAAAGTATCTTGGCTCTGCTTCCCATCAACTCCCTAACTCTACTAATTACTTTAGGCCTTGTAGCTGGCGCTACAACTCCCCAGGCGTTTAGGGATAGCGATAGCTCCACGAACTCCTCTAAGTGCCTATCAATGAACTCCTCTGAGCCTCTGTGACTCATTGAAACAACGAGGATTAGCTTTACCCCTAGCTCCTCGCACTTCTCTGCAAGCCTATCGAGGGCCTCCAACCTACCTACGAAAGCATGAGCTATTACTGCACTTACTCCAGCTTCACTGAGCTCCTCTACAGTGGAGGCCATTATGTCCCCTACGTCTGCGAGCTTTAAGTCAGCTATCAGTAGGCCTGAGTAACCATAGAAGATCTTCTTGCATCCATCAATGCCTGCCCTAACTAATAGAGGTATGCCTATCTTAAAGCCTGCAGCTAAGCTCCTCACTTCACTGACTAATTCTCTGCCCCAGCTAACTGCATTCCCCTTCCTTACGGGGTCTAGAGCCACTATTAGCATTAAGCCCTCCCAGCTATTATTGCCCCATGGGTATATAAGGTTTGTTGGCTGCGCTGAGTCAATGCTTGGCGCAGTGGCTCCTTAATCCACGTAGATTATTTAGCGTTGAGTTTTTGCCCTGCTCAGTTTCGCCAAGTGCTTCTCTAAGGCTCTTACCTCAACGTATTCTTCACTTATGTTGAGCGCTTTCACAACGTCTTCAACGCTTAACTCCCTATTGCCTGCCAGTATGTCCTGCATAGTCTCCACGAGAGACCATGGATAGTATATCCACTTCCACTCCTTTAGTTCAACAACGTAGTAGTCAGGCCTGTAAGTGCTCGTCGACGACTTGTAGTGTATTGCTGCAGTCCTTAATTCAAGGGGGTTAAGCTTCCTCAAGTAACCAAGAATGCTCACCATGGTTGCACCAGTATCGACTACTTCATCTACTACTAGGACTCTCTTCCCTTCGACAAGCTCCGCCGGCAAGTGAGCGCTTATCAATGGTTTGCCGCCAATAATCCTGCCGTGCATGTAGAGAGTTGAGCGTATAGCGTAGAGCTCGTAGACTCCCAGTACGTCGCTAACTATCCTAGCCGGTATTAAGCCACCGCGCGATACCGCTATGATTACCTGGGGCTCGTAGCTGCTTTCAGCTACTTTCACTGCTAGCTCATAGCAGTGCCTTATGGCAGTACTCCACGGAATGTAAATTACTTTCGATAACTCCATGCAATCACCTAGAGCTACTCGTACTCAATTGTTGCCGGCGGCTTTGGAGTCACGTCATAGCCTACTGCTCTAACTCCAGGGATCTCAAGTATTTCTTCAGCTAGCTTTAGCAGTACTCTTTGCTTAACTAATGGAACGCGAGCCGTCAAGTAGTCCTCAGTTTCAACGATCCTTATTGCAGTAAAGTACTTTCCTTCACTCCTTGAAGCTAGGGGTATTAGGACGTGTGGATGCCTTACTGCATTAAACTCCTCGTATAGCCTAAGTAATTCCCGCTCATCGAATCCTCCAACTAGGACTGGGCGACCGTAGACTCTTGAACCGTCGACAAACCCCGTTGTCTTCACTGAGAATACTTTAAATGGCTTACCGCCTAGGAAGCCCTCGCTAACTACATCGTACTCCCAGACTGCTGGAAAGTACTGGCTGTAGCCGCATCCACTGAGCTCTTCATCAACTACTTTAGTTGCGTGCCTCACTAACTCCAGCTTATCCCTACTGAACTTCCCGACTGCCCTAATCAATAGCCCTGGGCCGGGGAATGGCTGTCTATTGATTATTGAAGGCGGTACACTGAGGTAGTGGGCGACTGCCCTAACTTGGTTCTTATACAAGTTCTTGAGGGGCTCAACTGCTTTCACTCCGTACTTAAACATGAGTTCTTGTGTTAAGACGTTGTGCTGTGTCTTGACTCCCCCGAGGGTCTCATCAACATCTGCCCTAGTGGTTCCCTGAACTACGTAGCTGCACCCACTCCTCCTAGCTACATCGCTTACAGCACTGTAGAATAAGTCCCTGAAGATCCTCCTCTTCTCCTCCGCGTCGCTTAACTCAATCAACTCGCTAACTATGTAGTTAGAGTAATCGTATATCCTTAAGTCCATTAAGTCCCTCAGGGATTCTCTAACTGCTTCAGCTTCCCTAAACCTCATGAGGCCAGTATCTATGAATACAGGCACTACTTTATTCCTCAAAGCCATTTCAGCAATAATGGCTGCAGTCACGCTATCTACTCCACCGCTTACGCAAGCTATTGCGCAATCAATGCTGCCATAAGTCTTCTTCAAGTACTCTAAAGCCTCCTCTACAAACAACTTAGGGTTAAACAAGTCCCAGCCCCAGCACCCATTATTTAGGAAGCTTAAAGCACTCCTAAGCTTTAAACATGCATGCTGTAAACAGGACTTATTAAAGAAAGCTATTAGCTCCAACACTAACTGGGGACTTGCGTAATTTAAGTGAGCCCCTGCCTCCAGCAGTGAATTCTATGGAGTATTCCCGGAGCTCCCCAAGTCACTATTGAACTCTCTTTAAGCGGGGAGAGTAGTCAACGTTTCGTAACTGCCTGGCAGTGGATTCCCTTATTGATAGCCTCATATGGGGTTTGCTTCAGCCTCCTCCCTCATAGCTAAGTGTATTTAGAATAGGTGGTAGAGGGGTGGTTTAGCTACTTCCTCTATCCTAAGCTATTGCTCCCCCCTGTCGCAAGTTCTTCAGCAATGCTCTCGAACATGTAGACGCTGCATGGGCCTAGGACTTCACTGGCTGCTCTAGCTATGGCTTCAACCCATGAATGCCGCTGACCAGCGATCTTGGCGATCTTAACCCCTGCTCTTAACAGCCTTAACAAACTCGACCACCTTCTCAGCGAATCTTACGAGCTCTTCAGCTTCCCCTCTACTATATGCCCTAGGCATGCAGCGTGGACTTACGTAGGCTTCCTCAAGCCTTATGAATAAGCCCTTGTTCTCTCAATATAGGTTCATTGAAGACGTTTGGATTACCGAGCAGTTCCTTGAGAATAGACACGAATTGCCTAATAGCACGTACTCGAAGCACTTCGCCAGTCAACTCAAATACCGCGGACTTCAAGTAAAGCTGAACTCTTGATCAGCTGTGAAGGCGGCAATATCGTAGTCCCCTTCACGCAAGCTCGCCTTACTTAATTTAGGCATCCTTAACGCTCTATCTTTAAGTAAAGCGGCTTCACTGCCTCTCAAAGCCTACACCTTCAAGAGACGTAAGTTAAGAATTAAGGATGTTCAAGGATTTCACCAGTGCGTAGCTCAAGATACTGCAATTGAAAAAGCTAGCTATTTCCAAGCTGTTGCTAGCTAATGCTATTACGTAAGCAATGTTCTTAGCTCCGCTAATAGTGGAGGTCGTTGGGCTGAGCACAGCTTTGCATTAACCGATCTTTACGCTGTACGTTACACTGAACTCCCTTGAGATCTGGATAGTGTTGAAGAGTATTTTTGCTTCAATAATTCCTCTAACAGTTATGTTGAATTCGCCTGCTTTTACTGCTGAAACCACTCCTTTAACTACTCTCGCGTATTCAATAGTAATAGTGGTCTCACTATAGGTAGTCGACTTAGCTGGAACCCTAGTTTGAGGCAGGGTTCCGGCCCCCACGTAGTTATCGTTTATGTATATGGAGTACGAGGCAATCCAGAACGCTGGGGTCTCACGCTCAGTTGGGTTAGTGAACCCAAGCTTTAACGATATGTCGCAGCTTCCTAACCCCACTCTCTCTACATAGACATCAACTACTTCTATCCTGAGGCTCTCAACAGACTCCTCCTCAACTACGAAAGCATAGCCTAGGAAGCCCAGGGCTCCTGCAACAATAGCGAGGACTACTAT
>CALKYD010000054.1 GCA_938003605.1 uncultured Sulfolobales archaeon
CCATTATATCCAGGCTTCTCAGTATTTCCAAGAAAACCATCTTCATAAAGTCTTCCCGAACAGTTAGAGAAATGTTTAATTACTGGAGCTACCTCTGCAGCATGCATTAACGTTTTCAAGCAAGGCCTAGGTTTGCTAAAGCGTCATTCAACTTTCTTTTAACGACTTCGGCAACTATTTTACCATCTATTTTCCCTCTAACGGCCTTCATTACTTCACCCATTATTAGGCTGAATGCTCTCTCCCCTCTCTCAAGGACTTTAGATTTGTTTTCCTCAATAGTTCTCTCCACGACTTCTTCAAGCCTGCTTATGCTCATGGCTTCCAGCCCTAGTTCAGCTGCTGCTTCCCTAGCTGTTTTAAATGGTTCTCTAGCTATTTTAGAGAAAAGATCTGGCAGGGCCTCCTTAGCTATAGCTCCTTCAGCTAAGAGGGCTACAGCTTGTTCTATGTGTTCATCAGTTATGTTCTCCACGGGGACTCCATCCCTCTTCAAGCTCTTCAACACTGTCTCTACAGCTGAAGCTATTACGGTTGGCTGAACCCTATCTCCATGCAATGACACTAGTTCCTCAAATAAATCCAGCCTTAAGCTGTTTAAAATCTCCTTAGCGAGCTCTGGACTAAGGCCGTAGGTTTCGACAAACCTTTTGTACTTTACGTCGTAGGGCTCTGGAACGAGCTTCAACGCTTCATCCAAGATCTCTTTACTAACCTCCACTGGAGGAATGTCTGTCTCAGGGTACATTCTTGCTGCGCCAGGCCTAGGCCTCATGAACTTCGTCGTTCCATCAGGGTTAGCAGCTCTAGTTTCCTCTGGCACGCCGCTAAAGGCCATGCAGGCTCTCTCAATAACTGCTTGCAGTGCTTTAAATGCTTTCTCAGCTCTATCAACTACGAGTACTATAGAGTCAAAGTCCTTATTAGCTGAAAGAAGTTTGTAGAGCTCGTTGACTTCATGGATGCTTATGCCGTAGCCCGGCAGTTCATCTGTATGGATTATTCCCCTCACCCCACCCCACGCTCTTGCGTAATCCGATAGCTCTGTTCCAAATCTTCTTCCAGGCTGTACTTCTATTCCCAATACGCCCTTAAACCCCCTCAGCACTACTGCATAGACTCCAGCGCCTTTCTCTAAAGCACTTCTAATAAGCTTTGACTTCGTTTCCTTAAATACTTCCGTTACATCCACTACTTCTCCATTTACGTCCTCAGGCCTTAGGCCTCTTTTAACCAATAGATCCTTTATTTTTAGGAGATTGATCTGCCTAAGGACCTCGTATTCAACTACTCTTGATATCAAGTATAGGTGTTGGACTCCCTTGATCTCCGTCTTAGCGCCGCTCGATATGGATACGTTGAGGTCTTGCCTTATAGTCCCAAGACCTCTCTTGGCCTTGCCTGTGAGCCTCACTAACTGGCCTATTTTAAAGGCTACTCTCTCTGCTTGAACTGGGCTATGTATGTTGGGTGAAGTAGCTACTTCAATGAGCGGTATTCCAAGTCTATCCAACTTATATTCAACTAGCTCATCTACTTCATTAATTTTCCTAGCAGCATCTTCCTCAATAGTTATTGTCTCTATACCGACCCTGCCATCCTCATCATCTATATAGCCCCCTAAAGCCACTATTGCAGTGCGCTGAAAGCCTGAGGTGTTTGAGCCATCTATAACTATCTTTCTCTGCACATGTATTTCATCAACTATGCTTGAGTGCAGGGCCATTGCTATAGCTATAGCTACAGCTAATGCTTCTCTACTCACTTCGTGGGGAGGCTCTTCATCTGCTTCAACGAGGCACGAGGACTCAAGGGGTGAATGATACCTATACACCCTGCCCTTATGCCACTCCAGGAAGGCCGCTACATCAACTTCCCCCGTCTCGCTTTTAGCAGGCCTAAGGACTCTATCGAAAGCGGCGTCCTCACTGTCTTCAACTAACTTTGTAGGGCAGTTGCAGAAAAGCTTTCTAGAAGTGTTTAACTGAACGTGTATCTCTAACCCCACTTTAAGGCCTATTGACTTGTAATCTACTCTCATTTAATCCACCTTGGATAAAGATCTAATGTATGCCTAGGATTTATTTCTCCAGCAATGTTTGTCCTAAGTATTCTCCTCACTTCATCCATGTCCCTAGTCTTTCCGAGAGCCCAGGATAGCTTAACGTAAGCTGTTTCAGGCAGCATGTCTTCACCCGGAATTACGCCTACTTCAAGGAGCTTCCTCCCCGTGCTATAAACATGCATATTTACTCTGCCGAAGAGGCACTGGCTAGTCATGACGACGCACACTCCCTCCTCTACAGCTCTCTTAAAAGACTCTATTGTAGCACTTGGTGCATGGCCTAGGCCAGTTCCTTCTACAACTATTCCACGATACCCTCGATCCACTAGGAAGTCTATTATTTCGCCAGAGAACCCTGGGTATGTCTTCACAAGGGCTACTCTACTGTCGAAGTTGTTTTCAAGAATTGGCTCCTTACCCTCACTCCTCTCCTCGTAGATTCTGCCAACTATCCTCAGCTCGTTTTTAGCTGGGTACACTATAGCTATAGGCTTGTCGTTTATTGATTGAAATGCGTCGCGCCTACTAGTATGCATTTTCCTAGCTTTCACTCCCCTATGCACTAAGGCGTAGGAGTCCCCTGTTTCGCCGTGCATTACTATTACGGATTCAGCGAATGGAGCCTTTACAGCAACTATGAATGCTGCGTGGAGGTTGAAAGCTGAGTCAGTGCTTGGTCTATCGCTACTCCTCTGGGAGCCCGTTAGAACTATTGGGGAGGGCTTGTTTCTTATAGCAAATGCTAATGCAGCGGCTGTATAACTCATTGTGTCAGTTCCGTGGGCTATCACGACCCCCCTATACCCTGACGACAGCACTCTATAAGCTTCTTCAGCTATCTTAGCCCATAGAGCTGGCGTCATATCTTCGCTGAATATGCTTGAAACCTCCCTTACTTCTATAAATGATACTTCAGCTAGCTCAGGCGCCCACTCAAGTAATTCACTCACGCTTAGAGAAGGCTTTACTGCCCCAGTTTCATAGTCTACTTTCGACAGTATGGTCCCCCCAGTGCTTAGCAGAGTTACTTTAGGCAATTCTGCCTTCTGCTCTCTCTCAACAATGCTGCGCTCTCCAAAGGCTCTTGTCCCGATCTTCTCAATGCAGGTACTTTCATCAACTTTTATGCCAACTTTATAGCCATTGCTTAACCTAACTACTAAGATGGGTTTGTCTCCATACAATAGCTCGCGGGGCATGAGCATTCCTTCTATGACTAGGCCTTCCTTACGCACTCTAACTATATCTCCTGGCTTTAACTCAAGCCTCTCCAGTAATTCAGCTAGAAAGCCCCTATAGCCCCAGAGCTCACGTGTTTCCAATTCTTACACCGCCTTCTACACGTATTGTTGAGTAGGGGTTTTTTCTGCTAACTGTAATGCTCTCTAAGGACGTAATAAGTAGTTGGCTCTTAGCGAAAGGCCTTTTACTGTACAGCTGTCCTCTAGGCCTCAGCCTTCTGCTTCCTAACTAAGTACTCCTTTCTATTCCGAGTCCTTGGAGACATGTTCCTCCTGGGCTTCG
>CALKYD010000055.1 GCA_938003605.1 uncultured Sulfolobales archaeon
ATATACAGAGCTAGGCCCCTAGATCCTTCTGAAGAACCATGGCTTCACCAGGCTGTAAGCGATATAGCGTCTAGAAGCGGTATAGGGATGCCGAAGCTCATGATAGCTCATATAGCGATCCCGAATGCCTTCGCCTACGGAAATCCCATAGTAGGGTATAGAGTAGCTATTACAGATGGATTATTGAACTTAAAGGGGGTAACTCAACAGGAGGTTACAGCCATAGTTGGGCATGAAGTAGGCCACTTAAAGCACAAGGATGTAGCATTCATGATGATCGTTGGACTCCTTCCAGCCTTAGTTCTATGGATTGGGCAATTCCTCATTAGATGGGGTTGGCTTGCTGGATTCAGCGGTAGGAGGAGGGATTCACTAACGCCGCTGGCAATCATAGCTCTTGGAGCACTAGCTATATTGATAGGCTTTATACTCAACTTAGGAATACTTTACTTAAGTAGACTCCGCGAATACTACGCTGACGCTCATTCAGCTAAAGTAGTTCCAGGAGGAGCCAGGTACCTACAGAGAGCGTTGGCTAGAATACTCTTAGCCACAGGCTATTTAAAGCGCCGTGGGATAAATACTGAGAAGTACGGTCAATTAAAGATGCTCTTCATATCCGCTACTGAACACTCCATAGATTACCTGGGATTCTATGGCGATATAGATGCTATTGTTGAGGAAATCAAAAGGATGAAGCCTAGCTTACTTGCCGAAATATTCAGCACTCATCCCCACCCAGCTAAGAGGTTTGCATTCCTAGACCGCCTTGAGCTTTCCTAAGCACGTGTTGAGAGTTAAGCATTTTTCAATAATTCCTTTATTTCACTAATTATTTTCTCCTTTCCCTCAAGGTTTTTCTTAACGATTTCTAATTCTGTCTTCACTCTGCTCAGTTCTTCGCTTAATCTACTCAAGGACTCCCGGCAACTCAGCCTCTCTGCCTCTAACTGCCTCAACATATTCTCTATCTCTACTTCCCTCTGACTATGGATTGTGGAAATGAATGGGGCAGCTATCTTTAGCTCTCCTCTTACAAGCCTTTCATAAGTCTTTAGGACTAATTGACCGGCCTTAGTTTTACCGCTTAAGTGAGCTCTTAAGCTTACTTCACTTCTCCCCAGCTCCTCCGCTATCTGCCTCAATGAGTAGCCAGCCTTCTCTCTAGCTAGTGCTCCAGCTGCAATGGCTAAGCTATCTATCCACGTAGCTCTTTCAACAGGATCTTTTATTAATTCAATGACTTCAGGGCTGTATAGAGTGCCAACAATCAACGCTAATTCAAGCTTCCGCAACTCCCTTTTACCCATAGGTACAACTGGTGTTCCAGTAAAATCTACTGTGACTTCCTCTGTAGACAAATTAAACACCAACTAATACTGATCCATAACCCCCTAATATAGAAACCTATAGAGCGCCTACTTACGCGTAGAAGGAGGTTTTGATTCGCGACACAAGCCTCCATAGGTTGCATTCATGGTGGAAAACAATTTAAGGATCCTGCTGATAATGTGGGTACTGTTAGCGCAGGCTGGCTGGTGGTTACTCATGGGCATGGTTGACGTAACTTTAAAGAATGTTGTTTACAGGGAAGCTATAGCTGAAGGAATCATTAGGCTTAGGAAGGATACATTAAAGAGGGTTTTAGAGGGCAAAGTTGAGAAAGGAGATGTATTGACTGTAGCGCGAATATCTGCAATCAATGCCGTAAAGAAGACCAGCGAGCTCATACCACTATGCCACAACATTCCAATAACACATGTGTCTGTAAACTTTGATGTGCTTGACGACGAAAGGCTTAGGGTAAGAGTCTCAGTAAAAGCTTTAGCTAAAACAGGCGTTGAAATGGAGGCATTAACGGGGGCTTCAGTAGCGCTCTTGAACGTCTGGGACATGGTGAAAAGCTATGAGAAGGACGAGCATGGGCAATACCCGCATACATCGATAGAGCGCATATCGGTAGTATCTAAAGTGAAGGGAGAAGCCACTGCTTGAAGCATTCAGGGTAGTAATTGCTGCAGCTATGTAATTACTTTATAGCCCATTCTATAGAGCTGCTCCTTTACACTAATGGCTACCCCCCTCCCAAATCCTGGAAGGCTCATCAAGTATTTAATGGGTGCTCTAGCCAGGTCTTCTAAACTCTTAATACCCGCCTTTATCAAAGTCCTTGCCCTCACTCTTCCAATGCCTTCAAGTCTTATTAATTCAAGAGCGTCCTCTCTTACTCCATGCTCTATCCTTAGGCTTAACCCGTCAAGTACGCGCGCTAAAGAATGTTTCTTCACTACGTAAGCAACTCTAGCAAGGCTTGAAGCAATCCAACTAGCTGTTTCACGAATGCTATGTATATCCCCTGGCCCCACTCCATATACTTCAGTTATCTTGTCTTCAGGGTCCTCGCTTATCCAGTCGTTGAGCATTCTAGCATGCACATACGCCTCCAGCCAGAAGTCATAGCTAACTGGATCGCTTGGCGGCGGCAAAGCCATGCTGTTCTCAGCATCGACTAACGCCATGTCTTCAAAATCCACTATAATTCTCGAGGGTATGTACGGCCTACTCCTACTGTAGTCAGGTGTTAAAGCTATTAAATGCAGGCATGGAAGAGTCTCTTCCTTAAGTAAATCAGCGTTGCTTAAGAATATGTGGGCTGAGAGAGGATCTATGTATGTT
>CALKYD010000056.1 GCA_938003605.1 uncultured Sulfolobales archaeon
GAGGGGGAAAGATAATTTAAACTTTTTTAAACTTTGTATGATGGGCTTAAGCGTTGAGTAAAAAATATTAGTCAGGAGAAGTTTTTATTCAACGGGTTCTACAAAGATTATCTGTACTGGGCATGCTGCAGCGGCTTGTTCAGAGCACTCCCTAAGATCCTCTGATATGATTCCTTCAGCTATGTTCTCTGGCGGAGACCTGAATTTCTCGACTATTTGAGTCTTATTATCGTCTGGGTTCATCTCAAATACGTCGGGGCATATGCTTACGCAGACCATGTCTGAAATGCAGTTTTCCCTAGGGTTTATTCTAACTCTGTACTTAGCCATGCTTTACACCTAACCGAATTCTATTAGAAGTAGAGTAGTCATAGGATAAATACTTTCAATAAAACTCCAAATCCATGCCTGGCCCTATCCATTTGAACTAACCAGTCACTTTGAATACTTACATTAGCGTTCGCTCACTAAGCTATGCTTAACTTTGTTCGCTAGCGCTTGAAAGCGCTATGAATGCCTTAAAGCCGCCTAAAGCTTTTCAACTTCTTGAAACTCCCGCGCTCTTAACTCAAGTACTTTCAGCTAAGACTCTGCTTAAATCTTGAAGACGCGTTTTTTAACCCCTGAAATATTATTGCTCATGAAGAGGTAATTGGTGATAGTTTGCTTGTAGCAATATTCATTGAAGCTATGGATAGACCGGGGTTACTTAAGGAGTTTGCTGAACTAGTTATTGGATGTGGTTGTAACATTACTTTTAACATAGCTGATAAAGTTGGTGAGAAAGCCTTTATACTCTCACTAATTGATTGCCCCACGGACTCAATTTGTATAGAAGAACGCGCTGACTCCATGAAGGGGTTAACTAAAGTAAGCCTGGGCTCTAATGGAGGAGTTAGGGAAGTCTACGTTGAAGCTCTAGATGCCCACGCAGCCTTCGCAAATGCGTTGATCAACTTAGTTAGTTCAAGTGAGTTGATCTACATATTGCACAGACTTCCTATCGAGGATAGAGTAAGGATCTATAACTTGATTCCACCAGAGCACTTAGCTAATGTAGTGAGGGATTCTTCAAAGGAGATAATTGAGGAAATAGCTTTAGCAGTCCCCCCACAAACATTAGTAAAGACATGCCTACACCTCTCCATAGATGAACTAGTTGACTTCATACAGCTAATGCCTGGACACGTTAGGAAGGCCATTGTTAAAGCACTGCCTGAAGAAGTAGTTGATAAAGCTAAGCCGTTATTTAAATACCCTCCAGATTCAGCTGGAGGAATAATGACGGTTAACATACCAGTAGTTAGTGAGAAAAGCAGTTTAATTGAAGTAATGAACGACCTTAAGTCCAAGAATTACGATATTGAGGACGTAGTGTTTGTAGTTGATCAAAGCGGGCTATTGAAGGGCTACGTTAAATTAAGCGACATGTTTAGAGAAAAGCCTACGGCTAGCATAGCAAACGTTATGAGGAGGGATTTCGTCGCTGTCCACCCATTCATGGATCGAGAGGAAGTGGCGAAGATCGTGGTTGAAAGGGATCTAAGCGTAGTTCCAGTAGTAGATCATGATGGAAGACTCCTTGGAGCTATAACTATTCAAGACATTATAGACGTAGTTCAAGCCGAGTACTCAGAGGACATACTTAAGCTCGGAGGCCTCAAGGCTGGCCGGAAATTCATGTACATTTCATCAAGAGTGAAGGATCTTGCTTTCAGCAGACTTAAATGGCTTATACTCATATATCTTATTCAAAGCATAACTGCAAGCATCATAAGCAGCTATGAGAACTTTATAGAGAGAGTTGCGATAGTTGCAGCATTCATACCGTTGATACTTGATACTGGGGGAAACGTTGGTTCACAGGCAACAACAGTTATAACTAGAGCTTTGGCTACTGGAGAAGTAACTACAGCTGATTTAATTAGAGTCATCCGCAGAGAGGCCCTAGCATCTATTATAATGGGAATTCCAATGGCTTTAGTGGGCTTTGCATTCTCCCTACTGATTGCTTGGCCTAATGTAGAGGTTGCAGCAGCTGTCTCCTCAGCGCTCTTCATAGTCATCCTGTCAATAAACATTGTTGGCTCGCTTCTACCAATAATAGCTACAAAGCTTGGAATAGATCCAGCTGTTCTCTCAGCTCCACTAATAACTACTGTAGCTGACATAGCGGGCATAGGGATATACCTAGCTGTAGCATACTACATTCTAATGACCTAGATTTTAAAGAGTAGCATACAGTCCTGCGTTAAAGCAGGAGTTCGGGATTCACGTCGTTTGACTATGTTGATGTAAGTCCTCGGCTTCACAGGCCTCAACTCGTTTATGACAACCCGACTTACGGCTTCCCGCGAGTGAATCCCCACATCTTGGAGCACATACGGGTTTCAGCAACCCACCTCTATAGCTACGTATTGATAATCATAAACCTTGAAGTCTGAAGCAGCGCGGGTTTAAAGCCGTGGATTACCTGGTAGTGTTTAAAAAGACGTTGCTACGTTAATAGATGTTAGTGCTGTGAAGAGGATAGAGTCTTCGTGTTAGCTGGTGAAGAAGTGTACGTACCGGATACTAGTGCTATTGTAGAGGGAGCTGTCTCTA
>CALKYD010000057.1 GCA_938003605.1 uncultured Sulfolobales archaeon
AAGCTGTTTGTAGAGTACCCTACGCCAGTAGCATATGCAGGTAAGTGGATTGGGCTTAATAACATACTTAAAGTAGCTAAGCTGGCTGACAAGCTGATGGGCTATGGGCTTGGCAGAAACGCCTTGGAAATGCTCTCAAAACTAGGTAGGGAAAGCTTTAGTGAAGTCCTTTGGAGCGACATGAGTAAAGCCAGGCATTATCCAGTTGTACTAGTCAGGCCTGTGTACATTTAATCATAGTTCACCACTTCGATGGATCAGCGTTAATTATGTATCCATAATTCCTAAAGTACTCTTCATAGTTTTCAAGGGATTCATGGAGCTTCTTCTCAACGAATTTAATCACAGCATCTCTTCCCTCAATGCTTAAAGGCTTAGCTTCAATAAAGCCCCAGTTAACTGCTTTCATAAAGATTCTTCTACCAACACTGCTCATAACTAGTAATGTACTCCAGCCCTCAGGGCTCCCTATGCTGCCTACGTTTAGATCTGCGTAAGGAGAGATGAACTCTGGACACTGCATGCATGCAGCCCTCATATCCTTAGAAGCCTTACTCAATGAATATGGAGCGCTTGCTCCATTCCTTGCCGTAAAGAAGAGTTTTCCCTTCTTTATCGAGATCTTGGCTAAGTCCCTAATATCTATCTTCAGGTCCTTAGTTAAGCTAAGGATTTTTTCATAAGTGAAGTTATGAGTGCAGAACAGCCCTATGCTCACTAAGCTTAAGCCTTCAAATAGCTTTAAGCCGAGCCTCTTCATTTTCTCGACAGCTAGTATTTGGCATGGCAGCCCAACTATAGCTACGGACTTCACGCCCTCTCTTGAAGCTAAGTCCTTTAATGCTAGGAGAGTTGGTGAGTATACGTATTTTGTTCCAGCAGCCTCAATAATTTCTCCATCCACTACAGCTATAGATGGTTTGGGATGCCACACTTCATCCCTTGAAGTAACTAGGGCTGCATCAAAAAGCCCGAGCTTAAGGCCGGCGATCAACAGGCTTGTTACAGCTCCACCGTCCTGTGCAACTTTAATTACTTCAGGTATCGTCGATCTAGCTTCATAGGCTTCGCTAAATAAGTAAGTATTGATTGAGAAAAGCTCCCTAGGCACGTTTAGTTGCGGACATACGTTTATGCAAAGAGTCTGCTTACACTTCTTACAGAACTTAGAGTCTCCCAGCGTTGGCCTACTCGGATTGCTTAACTCATAGCTCAAGTTATTGAATGGACATACAGCAATACAAGCTCCACAGAATGAGCAGAAACCAAGCTCTATGTTTTCACTAACGTTGAGAGGTTTTACAACAGCTTTCTCCAACGAAGATCCCTGTTTAAACGGTGCTGAGACACATTAATAAAGTTAAGGTTACTTAAACAGCCACTTCTCCTTCGGCATGACTAAGTCCTTGAATCCACACTCGCTACACTCCTCGTAATCTACTCCACGGACTACTGCGAATGGAGTGTTCTCAGTAGCTTGCCCTATCACTAGTTCGGCTGCTCCAGCAACCTCATCTACTATGGATATTCTCGTCACTCTCATTACGTATCCATCTCTATCAGGCTTACCTATGTAGTTTCTAAATGGATTTATTCCAGCGAAACCTATTGCTTGGTTCACCATTCCTTCTCTAAATGGTCTGCCGTAAGTATCTGATATCACTACTGCGACTTTGACTCCAAATTCCCTCATTACTCTATCCCTTATCTCTCTCGCAGAGCGATCAGGGTCTTCTGGGAGTAGGACTACGTAGCTTTCTCCACCGGCATTCGACTTATCTATTCCAGCGTTAGCGCAAACTATTCCGTGCCTTGTCAGAACTATTATGTGGCCACCGCTGATCTTGAGGATTTCCTTGGATTCCCGAAGTATTAGTTCAACTAGCCTAGGGTCCTTGCCAGTCTCCTTAGCTATCTCCATGGCTCTCTCACTTGGATTGACGCTGTTTAAGTCTACTACTCTTCCTTCAGCTTTTGATACAACTTTATGCGTAACAACAATTATGTCGCTGTCCCTTAAGCTAACTCCGCTGCTTTTAATTGCTTCAACAACTGCTTCACTAATGTTGTCTCCCTTAGCTATCTCCCTATCGTACTTTAACCCTATTATCTCCACTCTCCTCATACATAAGTCCCCTGTCTTCACTGCTCCGAAATTAGTTCAACTACTTTATTAGCACTAACAATGTTCTTAGCTAAATTAATTGCCTCCTGTAGAGTCTTTCTAACTCCTACAGCGATCTTCCTAGAGCACTGTGGAAGCCCAATTACTTTACCACTTAAGAGCCCCTCATCGACGCTGCTTATGAGGTAGTATGAGTAGCCATCAACTACGTCTCCTAGGAAAACTGGGCTGGCTCCAAGCCTTGCCCCAGTCCATGAATCCACCAGTACTCTCCCTGCTTCAGGGTAGAGCTCCGCTATTCCAAGTATGGATGTTGTAAGCCGTGGATTTACTTCAACTACGTAGATCCCCTCATCATTCCAAACAACGTCTAACCCTATGAACCCCCTTAGCGAAGAGTACTTAAGGAAAAGCTTTTCAAGCAGTACCCTAGCTCCCCCTACTACTCGTCCATCCCTTATTGGGAGAATCCCACCGAAGTACTTCAATGAACTCCCAACTCGCCCAATTAACTGGAGGTTCAGTGAGAATAGAGCTAAGCCGGACTTAGAGTATACTGCCGATATACTTCCATGAACTCCCCTAACGTACTTCTGTACAACTGCTTCACCAAATGGATCGCATTTAACGGCTTCATAAGTGTAGGAACACAGCTCATCTAAGCTATGCGCTACGCGCACACACTCAGATCCAGCAAGCATTGCTGGCTTAACTACTGAAGGTAATTCAACTCCACTAAACTCGCTTCTAGAGCACTTAAAGCCTTTCTTAATGAGAATAGTTTCAGGAACCCTTACTCCACATTCAGCTAAGGCTAGGTAGGCAGTATACTTATTTGAAAACAGCTTGGTTAAGCCATGGGGAGGACCTATGAGTTTGCCTCCAGCAATCTCTGAAACCCTGATTAATTCAACTGGTGGAGCTACAGCAATTACTCCATCGTAGTTCGCCAAGCACCTGCTTAAAAAGCCATAGTAGTCATAAGGGTCAACGTATATGGCTCCCTCCTCTACAACGCCTAGATACCTGCTGATCGTTAGTGAAACCTCCTGATTAGCTGACTTAAGTAGCTTAGCAGCAGCATAAGCCATGGAGTACCCTTCTACAAGGATATCCAAGCGCGTGCTTTCAGGCGAGAAAGTGCTGGAAAGATACTCTGTAATCAAAATCCTCAAGCAAGCTCGCTTCCACTACTTCCTTAAATAGTACGGAGTCTCCCTCTGCGCTTTAGCTATAGATTCAGCAACCCTCCTCTTCACTTCACTAAACACGCGGTCCTCTAATCCATACACTATGGCTCCAGTCGGGCATATAGCGTAACAAGCTGGGTCAAGGCCCTTCGCCCTGAGGTCTCTGCATAAATCGCACTTAACGACTACCCTGAGCCTGGGCTCTAACTCAGGTACTCCGAATGGACACGCCTCAAGGCATGCCATGCACCCAATGCACTTAGCTTTATCAACGTAGATGAAGCCATCGCTTCCCACATGCATTGCCTTAGTAGGGCATACAGCTACGCACGGAGCCTTCTGACAGTGCATGCATGAAATTGGGATGTATGCACTTGAGCCAACTCTATAGACCCTTATGAAAGGCGTTCCATATAGTGCTTCACACGCCGCTTCACACGCTCCACAGCCTATGCACTTAGATAAGTCTATTACCCTGATTCGCCTAGGCTGCGGAGCAATCGCTTCAGACAGCTGCTCCACTGACTCCACCTCACTTCAACTTTATAGTCAGGGTTTTTAGCCAATGATCGATTTCTCTAGCTGTCTTTACTCCATGCCTGACTGCATCACCTATAGTAGTTAAGCCAGTTATAACACTTCCTGCTGCAAACACCTTCTTATTAGTTGTCCGACCCCATTCATCCACTAGCACTGTCCTCCGGCCCA
>CALKYD010000058.1 GCA_938003605.1 uncultured Sulfolobales archaeon
TACATAGTTAAAGCATATGAGTGGGCTGATGAAATAACGCAAGTCATTCTAGAAAACGTCGACCTCGCCGATACTGCAGTAATAGTGGTTTCAGACCATGGACAGTGGAGTGTATCCAAGTTCGTTTACGTAAACAACGTACTCATGGCTTCAGGGCTCCTGAAGGTGGATGCAGCATGGAGAATATTGTGGAATGAGACTAAGGCCTATTACGTGGGCCACAACCAGATATTCATTAATTTAGCGGGCAGGGAAATGGATGGAATAGTTGATCCAAGTGAATATGAATATGTCGTCAGACAAGTCAAGGCAGCGCTGAGCAGCTTCATAGATCCGGAGACAGGTGAGCCTCCGTTCAGCTTAGTAATGTCTAGGAAGGAGGCGAAGGCCTTCGGGTTATTCGGAGATAGAGCTGGAGACGTAGTATTTAGTTGCAGGCCAGGCTATGCTCCATCAACTGGAGTCAGCAGGACTGGAGCGCTTGTGCCAGCAGTTCCGTTGAAGACCTCTATAGGCACTCACAGCGATCTACCGTACTACGATGAATTGCTAGCGGTATTTGGAGCTGTTGGCGCTGGAGTAGGCAGGGGAAGGCTTGGATACATACATTCAACAAGCATTGCTCCAACAATATCAGCTCTACTGGGGGTGAATCCTCCAGCTAACGCTACTGGAACTGTTCTCCCAATAATGGCGCCAGCTGTTGAAACGACGACGGTTACAGAAACAATGTATGAGACCCTGACTACTGTCAGCACGAGCATCATTACGCACACTACGACGGAGTTCGAGACTCTAACCACTACAGAGGTAATTAGTACTACTGCTACAAGCACAGTGCTTCAGACTACTACTGCAACAAAAACCATAGAGGCTACAGTGACTGCTCCAGACATACCTCTTACTATAGCTACAGGTATAGTGTTCCTAGTAATAGGAGTCACTATATCTCTAGGGATTTTGAGAAGGAGGAAGTAATTTTTTCCAATAGCACTTCACCAGCCTTGAGTTAAGCCATTGATCTGTGAAAGAGTTATTAAAGCGTAAGCATTGATGCGTTTATGGAAGAGCTTCACTGACTGCTTCGTTGGGAAGGCGCTGTGTATGGCTGTACATAGGGGGGTTGGCGTAAGAATTTACGTTGTGCATTTCAGGGAAGATGACCCACTTAAAAACACTGCTCTAAAAATGGTTAGAAGAGGTCTAGCCACTCTTACTCGTAGGCCTCCTCCAAATGCATTAGTGCTCAATCCCTTTGCGCAAGAGCTTCTCGGTCCATGGGATAAGGGCTGCATTGATGCGCATGGATTAGTGGTCGTAGATGCTTCATGGAAAAGAATCTCCAGGGACTACTTCAGCAAGATCTGTGGAGAGCACAGGAGGCTCCCATACCTACTTGCAGCAAACCCAATCAACTACGGTAAGCCAATGGTCTTGAGCAGTATTGAGGCAGTAATAGCTGCCCTATACATAGTTGGCCACGCAGAGGCAGCATTAAAGCTCGCTGGACTGTTTAAGTGGCTTAAGACATTTCTTGAACTAAATAAGGAGCCTCTAGAGGAGTATTCAAAAGCGAAGAGCGTTGAAGAACTCTTAGAGTTAGAGAGACAGTTTTTCGAAAGGCCGAGTAGCTCTAGTTAAGCGGGGCTTCTAGTAGTTGAAAGCGCGGCTCCGCCATAACCCGCATTCTGTATTAACCGCATTTGGCTGAGCGGCCTACTCAAGGGGATCCCGCAGCATTCATCTCCCCGATGAGGCCTTGCTCCCCACGGGTCGGCCGTTTCAACGAATCCGCCACAGCTTCTCTGCGGCTTACAGCCAGCTGTTGCCAGCCGGCCCGCCTGCTTCACCGCCATACTGTGGCGGCCGTCTCGTTTCTGTGCCGTTGCCACGGCTCCTAGCCGTGCCCCATTGAGGGGCCGTGGTGCTGCGTGGAGTGCGGTGTTTCCCCAGACCCTTCTACAGGGCCCGTGAGCGGCTGGCGGAGCCACGCTAGATATACGTGAGTTCAGAGAGCTTAATTAATTTCTCTAATCCAACTGCATTTACTAAAGAGTTCCTGCTAATGGGAAAACGGGTAACGATAAGTGCTGTTAGTAAAGCTATGCTTTATTCACTGAGCCAATGCTGCATGGCCTTCATCAATACCTTTTAGTTATTCAATTGCAATACAGCCTAGGAGCTTAAGCTCAATGCATGCTAGTGTAAAAGATAAATTAATAATTCTCTAGGGAGATAGATATGTGGAGGCGGGCTCTGTGGCTAAGGCAATAGTATTGATTCAGACAGATATAGGTGCGGAAACTAGAGTCATGGATGAACTCTACTCCATACCTGAAGTCCAGGAAGTATACGTCATATATGGCATATATGATGTTGTGGCAATAATAGAGGCTGAAAACCTTGAGAAAGTAAGGGACATCATAACTAACAAGATAAGGAAGCTCCCAGAGATCAGGACTACTTCAACAATGATAGTAGTTGAGGGCAAATCCAAGAAGAATGCTAGCTAGAAATTCCTTATACCTATTTTAAGGCAAAGCACTACGCTCCACCTTGTTTTATTACTTAAAACCATAAAATACTGAATAAACACTGAACGTGAGCTGAGCAGTAAACTACGAACTGCACTGATGAGGTGTCGCATTGTGCATAAAGCAATGCGGTTTGCATTCATTTGTAAGGAAAGGTTAGGCAAGGCTGAATCAAGGATAGCTATAGTTGGAGCAGGCCCAGCTGGATTAGGGGCAGCTGGCTACTTAGCCTGTAGGGGATACGAAGTAGATGTGTACGATAAGCTGCCATTACCAGGGGGCTTAATGGTGTTTGCAATACCTCCTTGGAGGATCTCTAAGAATGCAGTGCTCAGCGGAGTCAAGGAACTTGAGGAATTGCTTGGAGTAAAGTTCATCCTTAAGACTAAGGTATACTTAGGTAGCAGAGTCCGCAGAGATGAAGGAGACGACTTCATTGAGAAGATAATACCCCTCGACAAGCTTATTGACGAATACGACGCCGTAATAGTGGCCACAGGGACGTGGGAGTCTAAGCTACCTAAGCTACCTGGAGTAGAGTCTAAGGGAGTCACCACAGCACTAGCCTACCTCTATAGGCACAGAATATATGAACTCGGGCTAACGAGCAGAAGGCCTGAAGATAGCGGAAGAGTAATTGTAATTGGAGGAGGGTACAGCGCCATTGATGCAGCTGAACAAGCGTTAAACAACGGCTCTTATCCATACTTAGTTTATAGAAGGACCATTAAGGAGGCCCCGGCGGGTGTATATGAATTCATGAAGGCAGCAAGCGCAGGCATAAATATAATAGAGCTAGCCTCCCCCATAGAGATAGTGGCTGAAGGAGGAGTTGTTGAGGGAGTGAAGTTCCAAAAAATGAAGCTGGGGCCCCTAGATGAAACAGGTAGACCCAAGCCTATTCCAATTCCGGGAAGCGAGTTCTTCATTGAAGCTGATACAGTAGTTTTTGCCACAGGCGAAGTAGCTACGCCCCCCTTCAATATAGATGAAGAAGGTGTTTTAAATAAGCTAAACTTAAGGGTGTCTAAAGAGGGCAACATAGAGGTGTTGGAGAAAGGCCCGTCAATAAACCGGAAAGTCTATGTTGCAGGGGATGTAGCCAAAGGGCCTTCAAGAATAGGGCCGGCTTTAGGAATGGGCCTTCATGTAGCTAGGAAGCTGGACTACATACTTCAAGCAAGGGCTGGTAAGCTCACTTTAATCGCTGGGTGATAGATCGTGAGTGACTTAGCTCAGGTGGAGAAGTACATCAGGGTAATAGACTTAGCTAAGTGCATAGGTTGTGGAGCATGTGAAGCAGTCTGTGAATTTCTCCACGAAACTCCATTTATAAAGGTCTATAGAACTAGCGTAGGCTTAGACATCCCTATTTCCTGTATGCACTGTAGGAAAGCTCCATGCATTGAAGTATGTCCTACTGGAGCTATGGCTAGGGATTCCGTTGGGACAGTATACGTCATTACGAGTAAATGCATCGGGTGCCTAGCTTGCTTATATGCATGTCCATTCAGCATCCCAGAGCTTGACTATAGGAGTAGGGCGGCAGTAAAATGCGATCTATGCAAGGACCTGAGGGAAAAAGCCCTTGAGCCAGCCTGCGTAGCCATATGTCCAACCGGCGCCTTAGTCTATGGATTTGAGAAAGAGGTGTTCAACTTAGTGAAGTTAAGGACGGCGGAGTCTATAATTAAAGCCAGGTATGAGGCGGCTTCGTGGAGGACTTAGAATGCACG
>CALKYD010000059.1 GCA_938003605.1 uncultured Sulfolobales archaeon
CCTCCATACAAAAAGATCTATAGTTTAACGCACTTAGCCATAGTTGTTCAAAAAAAGATCCGTGGTAAAGCGACTGAGAGAGGGGTAGTAGCAATGCTGTTGGGATTGCAGCTTGCTGCATCATCGATATCTCTAGCTCTATGCATGCTCAACATTGTTTGACGTGAAGCGCTATTCATATCTAAGCGCTAGTGCTGGAGGTATTCTAGCTGCCTTGTATGCTGGGAAAAACCCTCCAGCTAGGCCTACTAGTAGAGTTAGTAAAGCAGTTCTGGCAATGAGCGTGGGCTCTATCTTTGGATGAGCTACTACAACTATTGAAGTAGCCATACCACTGATCTCCAGGCCTCTTGACGCAAGCGCGTGTGCTCCAAGGGCTCCAAAAGATATACCTATTGCTCCACCAATAATGCTCATAACTAGGCCTTCGGCCAGTATAGCTATTAGGACTTGGGCATCAGTAAAGCCGACTGCCTTCATTACTGCTATCTCCCTTATTCTTTCAACGACTGCCGTTATCATTGTTGAAGCTACTCCAGCTATAGCTACGGCAAATGCCGATAGGCTTGTTGTAAATGATATGAAGTCCACGGCTGCAACAATAGATCTTACTACATCAGCTATCCCTTGGAACGACACTACGTCTACAGCATTGCCAAATAAATTCCTTAATTCACTCACTACAGCATTGACTAGGCCCACTGATTCCGCCAGTACTAGTATGCCGCTCCAACTACTTAGCCCAAGGACTTTTCTACCTGACTCGAGGGGCATAAATATTGTTGAATCGGGGCTCAGCATGAATGCTCCGCCGAATTCTTCGAGCACTCCTGATACAACTATGCTTATTCTCTTAACGCTAACGCCATTCCTCCCCTGAACATACGTAGTTATCAATAAAGCATCACCTACTCCATAGACTTGCATATTTGTGTCATCAAATGCAACGCTGTGTCCTACAATGGCATTTATTATTTCGCTTTCAGATGGAATGCTTCCCTGAGCTACCTTCAGGCCCCCCATGGCCTCTAAGATCACGTCAATTGCAGTTGCATATATGAATACTTGTTTTTCTGCTCCCCCAACCTTAACGACGCCTTGAGTGCTGTAGAAAGGCTCTGCTCTCTTAACTCCAACAATAGTCCTAATTGTTTCCAGGTCTCTTTGTGTGAGCTCATACCCTCTCCCAGGAAAGACAACTATTAAGTTCTGACCCAAAGACTCTATTTGACTAACTATGTAGTCTGAGTAACCCGCTACAACGCTCGACATCATTACCATCGCTAAAGGACCTATGGCTATTCCTATTATCGTGAGAGCAGCCCTCAGCCTTCTTTCACTAAGGGATTTCGCTGCCATCCTAAGTACGTCAATTACGAACTGCATCAGCAATGCATTCAACCCGCTTCTTCGCTGGAACCAACCTTCCCGCCGAGCTTTCTTAAGTACCTGTAGAGCAGTAGGAGGAAGGCTGTTAAAAACACTGCTACTACAGCTATGACTAAGTAGCGCTCTACTTCAAAGACAGGCCATTCCCGTGGAGGCTGAGTAATTGTAGTGATCGGTATTTGAGCTACTGGAATACTGAAACCCATGGACTCAAGCCTGTAGTACTCATCTCTATAGCTGAGCTCTACGATGACTTCCTTACTTGTGGCATTGCTTACGTCTAGCTCTACTCTAAAGGCTGTTTGGGAAGCCGAATCAAGATCTCCTATGAATGTCGAAGCCCTTAAACCACCGTAAATAACAACTACTTCTATGCTTCTAGCAGTAGCTAAACCGTAGTTGGCTAATGTGCCGCTAACGGCGAGCTTGCCTCCCTTGAGCTCTGCTTTAGCGCTAGTGACCTTTAAGTCTATGAATGGCTCTATGATTAACGACGTAGTTGTATTGATGAACTTCTGATATCCTAAAACGTCTTTAAATAGCACGGTGACCATTATTGGCAAGCTCATGTACCTAACGACAGTGCTGCCTACACCAGTCATAATGGCCACCGGGTTGTAAGCAAACTCTACGGTAATTGAAGCCTCTTTCTCAACCCTACTCACGTAGAAGGCCGACTGAACAGGTACTGCTATAGGGGATTGAGGAATTACGTATACGTAGACTTCGTATATGGGTGAGTAGCCTTCATTAATTAAAGTTATGTTCACAGACCCAACTCCCTGCTGGAACTTAAGCAGGGGGGATGCCTTAACTACAATGAGTTGTGTCGAGCCCAGCACCTCTAATGGTATTAGCGTCTTCACTCTCCTAACATTACCCCAGTGATCAATCACGTTTAAGTAAGCATTGGCGTAAAAGACTCCCGGCTCGTCTATCAATATGTTTAGGGGGATGTAGAACGTGAATATGCTGCCTACACTGATCTGCTGTGGGGCTTGGTACTGCATGCCTAGGTATCTAAAGACTTGCTGTAGCTCGAATACTTGCGGAATGCCATAGGCTCTCTGTATTGGTAAGTACTCTCCAGAAGCTATAGCTGCATAAGTACTGTTGTTCAATGAGCACGTAAAGCCTTCTGGAAGCTCTACCTCTAGAACAACACCGGAGACCCTTGGAATGCCGTTGTTTCTAAACGACACTACTAGAGTAGCTCCATAAGAGCCAGGTGAAGGAGCTTGAGTAAGCCACGTTGGGGTAAGCAAATCTATAGCTCCACTATCGTCGTGGACCATTATTGATAAGTTGAAGCATTCAATCCAAGAGAGGGCGGCTCCACCGACTTCAACCACGTACTTTACTTCAAGAAGAGCTCCGTATAGTCCTGGAGGAACCCCTCCCACGCTTACTGTAAAGCTTAGAGCAGTCGTTGATAGGCTGTTTAACGGGCCTGCAGCATATGATGAAGCTTCGCTAGAGCCATTTACTGACGTAAAGCCTTCAGGCAAGTGCAGCGTTGCACTGATCCCTCTAACTACGTAAGGCCACATGTTGGCTAACGTCACTGTGAACGTAGCGTTCTCCGTGCTTGGATAAGTAGGCCAATCATTGGACCACCCGTATTCAATTAACTTCAAGCCTTTTCCAGCTGCGTACTCCTCAACTTGTAGAGATATAGTGAAAGATCTTTCGTAGAGCATGTGTGTACTGTAGCTAGTGGCTACATAGCTTATCGATAGGTTGAACAATGCCTGGCCAGCCGTGGCTTCAGCTAAGTCAACGTATAGTGTAACGCTACATCCATAGCCTGGGGCTAGGCTCGGTGAACATAGATCTCTAGATAGAACAGGCTTTACAGCTTCGCTGAGTGGAGTGAGCTCTACAATGATGGAGCTAGCTGCATACCTCCCCCTATTAACTATCAGTACTGTTACTGGAGCCATCCTCTGACGCTCAAATAC
>CALKYD010000060.1 GCA_938003605.1 uncultured Sulfolobales archaeon
ACAGATCATCCGTTGGAGGCATGTATGGCTTCACAGTATGCTGGGTGGAGGATTAGAGTTGGAGACTATTTCGCTATGGGGAGTGGGCCTGCTAGAGCCTTAGCTAAAAAGCCTAAGGGGCTTTACGATGAAATAGCTTACTCAGAGGAATCAGATGAAGCTGTAATAGCTCTTGAGACAGAAAAATACCCTACTGAAGAAGTAATAAAGTACATTAGTGATTCAACTAACGTTAGCCCAGGGAACTTGTACGTAGTTGTAGCTCCAACTAATAG
This sequence comes from uncultured Sulfolobales archaeon, assembly GCA_938003605.1. Next base: position 276 of record CALKYD010000060.1, read on the forward strand.
CGTTGCTGGATCAGTGCAAGTGAGTGCTCGAATAGTTGAGACAGGGATACACAAGTTTCACTCAATAGGATTCGACATTAAGGCCATAAAGTACGGCTTTGGAGTAGCTCCTATAGCTCCACTACACTCCAACTCATTAGTAATGATGGGGAGAACCAATGACATGCTCCTATACGGTGGCTCAACTTTTTACATAGTTGACTACCCTGATGACTCGAAGTTGAAGGATTTCGTTGAGCAAGCGCCCAGCGTCGCATCAAAGGACTATGGTAGGTCTCTGGCTGAAGTAATTATGGAAGTAGGAGTAGAGTTCCTCTATAAACTTGATCCAAAGGTGTTTGCTCCAGCTGTTGTAGAGGTGAATAACGTTAAGAGTGGTTTAACATATAGAGCAGGCTACATAAACTACGAGGCTTTAAAGAGATCTATTGGTTTATAAGATCACTATTTTTTCAACTTATCGATAACGTACTTCACTATTTCTACGGCAATGTCTTTATCTACAACGCTCTGCAAGCCGCTCCACCCAGGCTGGCTATTTACTTCAAGGATGTATGGAGATCCTCTTACTACAACTATGTCTACGCCAGCTATTTCGCATTCAAGTATTTTTGCAGCCTTTAGGGCTAACTCCTCTATGGCTGGGTCGAGTTTATCAATTCTCTTAGGTAGAGCTCCTTGAGCTACGTTAGTCTTCCAGGAGTCTAATGGAGCAACGCGGTGCATTGCTGCTAAGACTCTATCACCTAAGACGAACGCCCTTATGTCCATGCCCCTATGCGGCAGAAACTCCTGTAAGTAGAGTACGTGTCTTGTGAAAGCCATTGATCTAAGCACTTCCCACAGCACATCTCTATCTCTAACTCTAGTGCTTCCATGACCTCTTGATCCAAAGACTGGCTTCACTACGATATCTGAGCTCTTCAATAGATCTAGTTCCTTGAGAGCTAGGCTTGTGCGTTCAGTAATGATAGTTTTCGGCACAGGCACTCCATGCATTTTCAGTATGTAGAGAGATCGGAATTTATCAGTGCACCTCTCTATGGCGGATGGCCTATTGATTACTTCTACTCCACTCTCATGCAATGCGTACAATAGATCGAGCCTGAATATGGCTTGATCTAGGCTTGATCGACCTAAAGGTCTAACTATGATTGCCGGCACCTCCTTAGTTAAGTCAACGCCCTTTGCAAACAGCTTAACGCCATCTTCGCTAATGAAGGCAACTACATCACTGAACCCGAACGGCAAGGGCGTGTGGCCTAAAGCCTTAATTGCTTCAATAAGCCTTGTAGAAGCCCAGCCACGCTGATTTCTAGTTAATACACCGATCATCATGCTTGCTCAGCACCCCCGTCCTCAGCCTTCACCTAAAGTAATGAGTTAAGAACTAATAACGCTATCTGGCCTTGAAGAAACTTGTTTCTACACATACAACACATCAAGCCATGCATTATAGTAGAGCATTGTTCCAACAGTATTAAGCGTGGAAACAGCAATGAAGGAGTATTAATGGCTGAACGATGTCGTGTCTCCATCAACAGTTTTCGAGGCAACAACTTTAAGTAAACACTTGCTTCCATTATTTCCCTATGATGCTTTAGATGCGGGTACTATAATGAAGACCTAAGGGGAACTGTCTTCAAATACCCAAACTGTGAGCTTAGGATGCTGGGAGCTAAGGGTTCACCTCGAAAGAAGCCAAGCCTAGAGGGGGTAGGGGCAAAGATCGCGTAGTTCAAAACACGCCTTCCCAACTCTAGAGCGACTACTAAACAGCTCGCAACCAATAATGGAAGTAGTTGCTGCTCCTGGACTACTTCCTCAATTCATTAACGCCACAAGAGCAGTGTTTACAGTGCTAACCAACCAATTGAGTGCGGCGGCCGGGATTTGAACCCGGGATCTCCGGCTTGGAGGGCCGGCGTCCTAGTCCAGGCTAGACGACCGCCGCACCCAACATACTCTCTTACTACAACCGGAGTTTTTAACTATATAACTGTATAAAGTCCTGTATTCAAACAGTACCTCTTAGTGATGAGAAGAGGGTCTCTCGAGCTGCTTAGGCAATGAAGACCGCTGGAAAAACTGAGCTAACTATAGCTATTTAAACCACTTCAAGGACTATAGTAGTGGCTGCCGCCGTAGCTCAGCTGGGAGAGCGCCCGAGGAGTTGTGTCTGGCTCCGGCGAAGCTGAAGACCGGGTGGTCGGGGGTTCAAGTCCCCCCGGCGGCACTTAACTCTATTACGAACTGCGGGCTGTACTCAAAGTTGATGATGGGAGTCTTTGTAAAACGTTTAATAATGGCTTACGTTAAGTAATGAACTGATAGTTGGGAGTCTAATTAACTAAGGCTCGGGGTTGCCGCTTAGCCATGGAGGTAATATTTATTCCGTTTACAAGGTATTTAGTTGACGACTTCATTGATGAGTGGGCTAGGTTAGTGAGCGATAGCTATTCAAGGGCTGGAGTCGGCATTCACGTACTTATATGGCCTAGGGTTGAGAGCCCCCCAATGAAGTGCTTTAACTTCAATAGAGCTCAGTACCATAGTACTTGCATATTGTCATGGCTTTTCGAAGCACTTGTAGGTAGGGTAAGCACGTACTACTTCATTGGAGTTGGCTACATAGATGCATACGTAGAGCACCTAAACTTCGTCTTTGGAGAAGCTGCTCCAGGCATGAGGGTTGCCGCAGTTTACACTAAGAGGCTTCTACCGCAATTCTACGGCCGCGAGCCCAACTACAACTTATACTATGAGAGAGTTGCTAAGGAAATAGTTCATGAGCTCGGCCACTTACTTAACTTAGGCCACTGCGTGAATAGGGAGTGCGTCATGAGTTTCAGCAATAGCGTTAATGAAGTTGATTTAAAGAGCAGGTTCCTATGTAGCAAATGCAGCAGGTCTCTAGTGAGCTATATGTCTAAGACGAAGTAAGCCCTCCACATGCTTTCACTAAACAATACCTTCATTAAGTGGTAAGTTACTGCTTTGACTTCGATCCTCGGGACATGCCTACTTAAGTCGAATTCCTCACCACTACAGAAGCCTGCGAGCTCATACTCAACTCCATCAGTAGCTCTGCGGACCTCGAGTTTTTCAGCAACCACCTCTCTACACATGATGTTTTCAGAGTAGTAGAGTATTAGTAGTTCCTCAAGCCACCTATATAATAAGCTCTCAAAGTCAAATCCAATGGCTTTAACAGCCTTCCTAACCCTCCCATCAATTCTACTGGTGTCAGTCATAGTTTCAAAAAGCGCTAGGCCGGCATTACTGAATAGTTCAAGTGGATCACTGCCATATGCCGCTATGTATACATCAGCTGTGTGCTCCAAGTACTCAAACTTGCGTTGCGCTTCATTCGTAGACGCTCCACAAGCATATGGAGCACCGTGCTTCAGCTTGCTCACCCCTACACCATAATGTTTTCGCCACAGCCCTCTACTTAGGGTGTAAAGATGCTTAGTTGCTAAAGCATGCAGCATTCTTACACATATGAGGAGACTAGGAGCCTTGCTTGCTCAGGCTCGTACTTCCAGCCGTGCGGGAGCTTTCCTACGCGGATGTAGTACTTCGCTAATCTATGTATCTTGGACTCTATTTCCTGAAGCCCCCGCTTAGCCATTAGATCCTTTGGGTGTTCCTCAAGGTGTTTCCTCAAGTTCACTGCACGCTTCATTAATTGCAATAGATCCTCTGGTACAGGTAGCTTTAAGCCATGCTCACTGAGTATCTTCGAGATCTTCTTGCCCGTCACTTGCTTCACTAAGGGCACGCCAAACTGATCTCTTAACACTACTCCCACCATTGATGGCATGTAACCTTTCTTAGTTAATTCCACTACAAGTAGCTCTACGTCCTCTGGGCTCAGCACTCCACGAAGCCACTTTGGAGGTGAAGCTCTTACGGGCCTCGTTGAATGAGATTTCCCGCGATCCCTCCTCTTATTCACTGTATTACCCCTCAATTAATACAATTGCCTTAACTACGTACGACTTTTTAAACTTTTAATAGGTTGAGCAAGTTCTCCAAGGCTTTAGACAAGGCTTTAGCTCTGTGACTGATGGAGTTCTTTTCATCAATACTCATTTCAGCGAAAGTTCTGGTAAACCCGTGTGGAATGAATATTGGATCGAAGCCGAATCCCCCCTCCCCCCTTGGTTCCTTAGATATTGATCCGTTTACTCTGGCAGTCTCAGCTATTATTAATCCATTATACACTATGGCTACAGCCGATTCAAAGTACGCCTCTCTATCCTCTACTCCATCCATCAGTTTTAGGACTCCCCCCACTCCTAAAGTTCTATATACATAGCTTGAGTAAGGCCCGGGGAAGCCGTTTAATGCTCTTATGAATAGTCCAGCATCCTCCGTTAATACGGGCATTCCACCGCTTGACACATAGTAATTTATTGCGGAGTACAGAGCTATTTCCTTCAAGCTATTACTCTGCACTTCGAGCTTAGGCAAACTAGCTACCTCTAGTTCTACTCCATACCTTACTGCAATTCTAACTATCTCCTCCACTTTACCCTTATTTGATGTAAGTAAGTAGAGCCTTACTCTACGCATACCTTTCCCTAGAGACCTTTCTCCTAAGCCTTTCTTCAACATACCTACCCCTTAACCTTACATCCCTCACCTTGTCTTTAAGCTTCTCCACAAAGCTCGCAGAGGCATTTGCTAAATAGCCCTTCCAGAAGCCGTCCATGAATGCTTCCTTTAGCTCTGGGTACAGTAGTTCAACGCTGCGATCCAGTAAGTGTACGTCTATAGCGTACTCCTCTATATCCTTGCTATAGCCAGAGAGCCCGAAGTCAATTATGTAGACTTCTTCTCTAGAGTTCATTAATGCATTGGCTAATGTCAGGTCCCCGTGATAGATGGAGTTCACGTGCATTATACTTGCTTGACGCCCAATATCTAGAGCTATTTCAGCTACTCTACCTAAAGGCATTTTACCAAGGCATTCAGAGAGCCTGCATCCATCAATGTACTCCATAACTATTAGGCCGGCATCAGGATCTACGTAGAGCACACTTGGAGCTCTTACTCCAAGGGATCTCAAGTGAGTCATCACTCTTGCTTCAACCATAGTCCTCCTATACTTAAACACTCTATCATAATCCGGATGCCTGTAGGGCTTAGAGATCCTTAATTTCACTACTGCTGAAATACCTAGGAACGCAGTTTTATAGATCCTTGCTTCAGCCCCCTGAGTTAACTCAACTAATCCCCCGAAAGCCAAGGTGCTTCAACCTCGTCGAGCCTCCACCTCTGCCTTACGAAGGCTTCCTCGGGTTTAACGACTACTCCATGGATATAGTGTAATAGGCCGTTCCAAGCTATCATAGCTCCATTGTCTCCAGCATAGTCGGCAGGCACAGTGTAGAACTTTGCACCATGAATAGACGCCATCGTCTTCAGCTTATCGTTAAGAACTTGGTTTGCTGCAACTCCACCAGTGAGCAGCACTTCACTCTTTGCTGCAAGCACTAGGGCTCTTTCACTAACTTCTACAAGCATGTTGAATGCTGTCTCCCTCAAGCTTAAGCACACATCCCCGAGCTCCTTCCTATTCCTCGCTCCCCGAGCCTTCTTGAGTGCAGCTGTAAGTAGGCCTGAGAAAGAGAGGTCGTTTCCCTTCACAGTGTACGGGAGGTCTATGAAATCCTCACCCCAGTTAGCACACGCGTCCACTTGATGTACTCCGTTAACTACATATGGTGGAGCAAGGCCTATTTCCCTAGCAAAAGTGTCAAGCAAGTTGCCGAGGGATATGTCCAGGGTCTCCCCAACGATTCTATACCTCTTCCTCCTCTGTACAGCTATCAAAGTATTTCCTCCAGAAACGTATATCACTAATGGATCCTTTAAGTTGTTTAACAACTTCCCTATCTCTACGTGGGCTACAGCGTGATTCACTGGTATTAATGGCTTAGAGTAGTAGCTCGAGAGGAATCGAGCTATTGTCGCCCCCACTCTAAGACACGGGCCTAAACCCGGGCCTAGCGCTACAGCTATGGCTGAGACTTCACTTAACTTCACTCCAGCTTTACTTACGGCTTTGTAAAGGACTTTCGGAGCCTCCTTCACGTGAAAATTGCTTGCGTCTCTAGGATGTATCCCACCCCTCTCAGGGATGTATCTAGAGAATTCGTTTGCAATTATTTCCGGTACTCCACCGCTTAACCTAACTATTCCTACGCCGAATGTGTGGGAGGTTGATTCTACTCCAAGTATTGTGAGCTCGCTCAAGCCGCCTCCATGAATTGAACTAGCTATGTTCTCTAATAAACTCTGTGTAACTGCATTTTCCACAGTGCCACCTGGGGACGGAGCTTTTGTGGAAAGCCATAATGCTTCCGCATCTAGGGCATCTCCTATTCTTAAGCCTTATCACTCCCTTTGAGTAATCGTATTCGTAAAGCTTATTCACATAGGCCATAATTCAGCTCCCTTAACTAACTTCATTTCTTTTAATAATGTACTCTGGCTCAAAGGCTTTCGCCTTCTCTGGAGACTCATATATGTGTGCTTCAACTATTGTTGAATTCATGCCTCTTTCACTAATTATTCTCCTTACGTATACGCAGCTAGTGCTTACTCCATAGGCATTGGCTAGGGCTCGCTTAATTAAGCTCCTGGAAGGGGTTCCCATACCGCTGTGGAACACTTTAATGATTACTTCCCTCCTCTTTATTAGTTGATTGTACTTCTCCCTAACTACTCCTCCTTCATATCCTTCAGCTATAGTTATAGTAATGCCCTTATCCATCTACCGACCCTCGACTTGCTCTTGATATAAGCTGAGGCCTGGTTTAAATGCTTTGAGCAGCTTTAAGTACTTCGTTCTCCTTAAGTTAAACTCCGCTAGTACGACTCCAACGCCTGGCTGTCCATAGACTGCCCTCCTTACTTTAGGATTCCTAGCCAGCGGCAGCAGCAATAGGTCTTCTTCACCAATAGCTGCAATAACGCCTTCACTAATGCTTGCTAAAGAGCTAGCTGATTGAGCAGTTATAGTCCCCCTGGGATTAACTATGATCAGTCCTTTTGCCATGCGACTAACCAATGGGCTCCTCATAGTAGCTCCATCCACTACCGCTAACCTGCCATCAATAGTAGAGCAAACTACGTCGCCTACACATCCATCTACAGCTACACCTAAGTCCTTGCCATAAATGATGGTGTGTGATGTATACAGCTTTCCATGGGGTTGGCTGAGAACAGCCCTCATCCAGCTAGGCATGACTAGGCTTAAGAACTTCACTTCTATCTTACCCTAAGCGCATACCTGCCGGGGCGACTTATTCCAAGTGCTTTAGCTACTTCAGACTTCTCTGGGTTGACTATAAGTAAGGCCCCCTCCCAATCATCTGAGAAGTTAGTTGACTTACACACAGGGCATACTTCGGCTTCTCTATCAACTAATGACTTACAGTTTCTACAAGCTTTGAAAGGCTTCATCCTAACTCTAGCTCTTCTAACTGAAGACACTCTTGCTCCACCGCAAAATCAAGTACGTTCATAGTTAATGGAATTTATAAATATTTGCCTGCACACTATTGCAGGCTGCCCTACGACCTGGCTGCTCTCTCCTTGGATTTAGCTAGCCACTCTACTTTACCTAAGTTCGGCTGCCTTATCGTAAGGCTTATCTTCAGGCCTTTTTGAGCAGATGCCGCTATGTTGTATACTCTAGCCCTAACTACATCCCCCTTCTCTATGAACCTACCGGAGCCAGCTAGTCTGAGTGCTGGTCTAACAGGATCATACTCTACTTCTTCCTCACTTATCTGAGACCTATGTATAAATCCATCCACAGCCCCTAGGTCTACGAAGACGCCGTAGTTAGCTACTGTAACTACTTCCCCTTCAACAACCTCCTGCAGTATTGGGTTGAACGCCAGCACTGTAAACTCTGTTTCATGATAG
>CALKYD010000061.1 GCA_938003605.1 uncultured Sulfolobales archaeon
AGCAGCATATTCAACAATGCACTCTATGCTTCTATACCTTTGCTTAAACCCATGCATATAGCTGACTTGGCAGTAAGAGCATCCATAGAGGCATCCGCGGACTATTTCAATGGGGTTCACTGTCCTCCTCCAGTGCGGGAATGGTGGGTAGTCGTCTAGACTTATCCTTCTCCTAGCGCCTGTAAACACAGGTTTTCCATCAATTACAGTGACTAATCCCCTCACCCTACGTATGTCACCTCCCTCACTTAATGTCGTAACTACCTCTGAGAATACCTCCTCTCCTTCACCAATTACTGCAACATCAAATCCTAAGCTAAGCACTGCTCCTAAAGGGTCTCCCGTTGCGTGAGGTCCTCCGGCAACAGTTAGTACATTGCTGTTCTTCAAGTCCCTTAAGAACTTTAGGCCTCTTAACACGTCATCCCTCGTCAACATGTACGTGTTAAGCGGTACGCCTACTAGAAGCTTATCATACTTCGTCCTTAATTCATGAACTAACTCAAGGTCCTTCAATAAGCTGAGGACGTGGACTCTAATGCGACTCCTTGACTCAAGGGCTGCAGTAAGTACGTTCACACTATACTTTGTCCAAGGAGTTTCCAGCAGTATTACGCCTAGGCTCAACACACCACCCTGAGCTACGTCACTACCAACATAGCTCTCCCAGAGGCTTACAGATTTATAGGACTGGGGGTAGTCCTTAAATAACTCACTTAAGGTTAAACGAAGCTAGCTTATGGTGGAGTGAGAGTTGTGGAGAGGCGTTTCCGAGCTATTTCTTTCGCCTCATTCAGTAACTCCACTGCGTTTTGAGAGGGTGCTAATTGTGTAGAGGAAGGCTCCAGCCCGCCGAGATCTATTTCAGCTAACTCCTTTACATTCGCTTCAACTTCGTGTATTGCTATAGCTAGTTCAGGAATTGTTGCTTCAGGTAGCTTCTTTAATTGTTCAATAATTTCTATTATGTCCTTCAAGCCGTCCTTCAACCTCCTCATCTCTATGTTTGTCTCTAATGCTAACATCACTTTCTCAACTACGAGAGCCATGGAGCCAATTCTATCCATTAATGCTTCAAGCCTAGAAGCTTCTTCAGTATACCTCCTAGCTAAAATATGGTGATTCATTTCCTCCAACTGAACTGCCCTCTCAAGTAAGTACTGCTTTCTACTCTCAATTCTAGACATCATGTTATCGAGCCTTAAGTGCATGTGCCTTAGTGCAGCCAGAGTTTTAAAGGCCAGCTTCACTGGATCCCTTCTTTTACCGAAAACCAATAGGTTCACCAGAGAACTACTTTAGTGAAGTCGGTTTTAAAAAGGAAATATACGATATATAATACGCTGTATAAAACAACTCAACTAATACTGCAAGAAAAATCCACCTTATAGATGAATACTACAGTGTATAGCTCAGGATAGTCGTAGAACGGGCTAAATACGACTCTATAGGGCTTCACACACTCCGGCAAAGTACTGTTGTACTCATCAAATCCTATGAACTTAAAGCTAGCGGCATTTATTTGCCTAGAGATGCCTAAGGGCTCAACATATCCTCTAATACTGTAGTCTACTCCAGCCTCAGATCCCGTATACCAAAGGAATTGATAGCTCGTGTTTGCTTCACTCTCCTGAATGTTTAAGTAGAGTATTCCATTAACAATCATTCTATATATCAATGGGAGGGAGTCAGGTTTATCAAACCTAGGCGAGATCACGTAGTTAACACCCCCCTGAGTCGACAGCCTATATAAGTAGAAGTATTGACTTAAGTTCCTGCCGCCAATCCTGATCATCCAAATGCTCTTCGGTATATCTACTCTGCCAGCCATGCCTAGCCCTGCTTGGCCGTGTAGTGGGAAAACATATGTAACGTTGCCTTGCTTTATAAACTGAAATACATCGTAGACAACTACGTAGGTTTCATTAAGTGGTGCATGAAGGTAGTCCCTCAATATACTGACTACTTCTGAGCCATTAAAGCTCGTCAATACCTTAGCTAACAACTCTATCTGGGTTCCATTAAGCGTAGATCCATCTGCTAGCGTTGCACGACCAGTATTTACTGTAACCCAGTAGCCGTAGTCCCACCAAGTCACTATCAATGCATTGCTACTCGTGTTACGCGCTATGAAGTCCAAGGCCTCATACCACGCATCATTGCGGCTCGGTATGCCTGTCCCAGCAACAAACATTGATGGGTAGGCCATTTTGTGAGCAGAGAAGTGGTATGTTGTAGCATAAGTTAATGGAGCGACTATAGTTATTGTAAGCATAGAAACCAATGCAATCTTAGTCCAAGAGATTCTCTTAGCAAAAGTTACTGAAGCCCTCTTTTTCCCAACCCTAGGCCTCTGGGGAATGGCTGCAGACACTAATGCCCCGATCACGATGCCTATGTTTATTACAGCAAATGTTGCAGCCAAGGTACTGAAGTAAGCTACATTTATGTATGCATAGACAGCTATAGTCGTTAACGTAAAGATCACTATATGATCTGCTCTTCCCTTAATGAGAATATATATGGATCCAATGATTGTGACGATTACGCCTAAATAACCCCATGCCTCACTGAATATCTCTCCAACGCCTGGCTGATGCTCTCCAACGCTTTCAACAAGAGGACCTACATTTATCAACCCCCTTAGTGGTGGAGGAGTTAGCGCTAAGAGAGTTCTGCCACCTATAGTGGTTCTACCCGTAAAAACTAAGTATGCTGCAACCGATCCAATTACTAATAGGAGCAGTAAGTATTTACGCTTACTTAAAACCCTCTTTCTTAAGCCATAAACATAGATTGTTGGAAGAATGTAGGACGCTAAAGCTATGGTTCCTACGCCAGTTAGCTTGAACTCAGGGTAAAAGCCTAGTGAAACTAGGTTTGATAGAGCTGGTGCTGAGACAGCTAAACTGACAGCGCTTATGGCAACGTTGAGCAATACGAACCTTAATGTGGGCTTATTGCGTGAGAAGATCGGGTAGGCAGCTATGGCTAGTGGAAATGCTGCAAAAACATATTGAAATCCACCCCAGTACCAGCCTACAATACCCATTGACACTCCT
>CALKYD010000062.1 GCA_938003605.1 uncultured Sulfolobales archaeon
CTTTAGGGAGAACAAGATACTCTACCCAGCTGTCTGGGCACTACTCTCCGAAGGCGAGTGGGCTGCTATAGCGGAGATAGCTGAAGAAATGGGCTACATAGTTGAAGTAAGTGAAAAAGAGTGGAAGCCTAGTGCAAAGCCCGTGCTCCCATTCGAGGTAAGTGAGTCAATACCTCCTGAAAAAGTAGACCTGCTGCCAGAGGAGTTTAAGGCATTCACGCTGCCAGGCAGGATAACGCCGGACTCATATAGCATAGAGAAGCCGGGGGACTTAAGGCTTGAAACAGGCTTTCTAACGCCTGAGGAAGTAGAGGGGATATTTAGGTCCCTGCCAATAGAAGTCACTTACGCTGATTCAAACAATAGAGTCAGGTTCTTCAGTGAAAGCGAGATCTCCGGAGGCTTCGTGAGAGCTAAGACCATAATTGGGAGGAAGCTTGAGTACTGCCACCCACCTAGGCTAGAGCAATACGTCTCTAGAGTCGCTGAACAAGTGAAGAAGGGAGCGGAGAAGTACAGAGTCTTCTGGACGAGGCTCGGCGACAGAGTCATTAGAGTAATAGTGGCTCCAGTTAAGAGCCGTAATGGAGATCTTCTGGGCGTATTAGAAGTAGTTGAGGATTTAACGGAAGTAGTTAATAACCCTGAGGAAGTCAGGGAGAAAATAGTGGTGCTTTGAGTGGTTAAAAGCCCCTTTGAACTAGCCTATAGATACGTAGAGCCATCAGTAAAGAGAATGCTGGCCCTAAAGCTTGTTGAGAAAAAGGTTCCCCACATAGAGATCTCGAGAAAGCTCTGCATATCCCCATCCCTCGTCACGAGGTATGTGAAAGGAGATCGGGGGACATGCTTAGAGCTAACTGGGCACAGCGATGTAGAGGAGATGATTGAGGAATTAGCTAACGACTTGTTGAAGAGCGAGAGGACTAGGTATGATGTCCAAAGAGAGGTCAGTAGAATAACAATGTACGTACTGTCTCGCAAGTACGTGTGCAGCCTACATAAAGTGCTGGAGAGAGATGTTGACGTTCTTCAATGCAACGTTTGTGCGCTAATTTTTAGATGACCTCTCTTTATCTTCCCGAACGGAATTTCTTTGAAAAGAGCTGCTGGAGCTATGCTATCACGTTACTTGGATTAGTACACCGGTATCGCTGACCACAACGTGTTCTCCCCTCAATCAACGAGTTTTAAGCAAACTCGCTGAAGTCAGGGTTTTCAAGCAATCTAGATGCTTCATCAATTAAATGAGGCATTCCAGCAGCCTATGCATGCGTAAGTTTTTAGAAAAAACACGCTTTAGAGAATGCTCCTTAAGCCTGAGGCGATTTACTACAGTTAAATACTTCCCTTAGCTTAACTTAAAGCCTGCGAGCCCTGGGTAGACGTGATGCTTATTGAAGAGGGATAAGTTAATAGATCTGGCTTTACAGAGAGTTGAGAGACTATATGGGGAGGCTGTTGAAAGACTTAGAGCTGGGGACATAGATCTGGCTAGAAGGCATATTGAAATTCTCCTCAAGATAAGCTCTAAGGCGCGTTTAAGGCCGCCGAAGTACATTAGGAGGGGCTACTGCCGTAGGTGCAAAACACCACTTATACCTGGATTAACAGCTAGAGTAAGGCTGCGCAGCGAGGGGAAAGGCTCCAGAGTAGTCCTCACATGCACGCTATGTAATTGGACTAGGAGATACATGTATAAAGCAGGGCGTTAACCCCCTCACTCTAGAGGAGCTAGGCAAAAGTAATTGATGCGTGTCGACTTAAGCTACGTTAATTCCTCTCTTTTATAGCTTGCAGCGTAAAGTAGTAACGTTAGCTGATGCGTATCCTGGAGGTGGCGTAATTGAGTTGGCTTGAAGACTTGCAGAAAGCCTTCAAAGAATTCATAGAGTTGTGTAGGAGGTGGGGCAGGGTTGTAGTAATTCCAGCCGTCAACGTAGACTCTATTGCTGCTGCATCCATATTGGCGAAATGCCTTTCCAAGAGTGGTTTAGACATAGCTTTTAACTTTAATCCAAGGAGTGAGCGTAGAGAGCCCGCTCTACTCCTAGACTTCAGGGATGAGGTTAAGCGGTTGAGTCTCTCAATAATTTACGGCAGCGGCGTCAGCATCCTCCAAGGACAGAGAATGGTGGCATACACTAACTCAAGCATTGCTTCAACAGTCCTATACTTAGTTAAGGACTTCTGCAAGCCTACTTACGTAGAGAAGGCTTGCGCATTAGTGGGAGGAGTTGACAGAGGCAAAGATCTCGGGAGGGATGGGTTTAAGGGAATCGAAGGGGATATTGCTGCTGAACTAATTGAGGAAGGGGTAATTATTGAGGAAGCAGGGCTAAGGCTCTGGGGCTGGAAAAAGAAGAGCTTAACTGAAATGCTAAGCAACACGCTGACACCATTCATACCTCAACTAAGTGGTTTAAGCGCTAACGCCGCAAAGTTCCTAAAGGATGTTGGAGTGAGTAAGCCTGAAGAAGCTACTGTAGGAGACCTAGAGCGCGAAGACCTATTTAAAAAACTCGCTAAAGAACTAATAGCTAAAGCCTCGGAGTCCTCTAAGAAGAAGAGGGATGCAGTGGAATTCGTTGGGAAGCTCTACGGAATGCAGGTAGGCAATGAAGTCACCTACATTCACGAAATCTATGGAGCATACGTAGTGGCTATATCTCTTGGAGGAGACGTATTGAATTACTTACTGTACTTAACTGAAAGCCCTTTGGGACTGCAGAGCCTACTGCTATTGTTTAAGCAATTGATAAGCCGAGTAGCTAGTGAAGTAAGCAGAAACTACTTAAGCTACATAAACTCCCTACCTATAAGCACTGGGCTCATTAAAAGACCTGAGATATACGTAAAAGTGTTGAGTGACACAGGCTTCCTGGAGGGAAGGCCTGTCGTACTCTACGACAGTGCTTTAAACAAGAAGTATACATCCCTCACTGAGGCTATAAGAACTGGGTTAGCAGTAAGTGAAGTAGATAGTGAGCAGCTCGCTGAGGTGAAGTAATGGGTGAGATAAGGCTTGACATAGTTATTGAAGAAGAGCCCATAGTTCTTCAAAGCATTCGTAAGTCGCTTTCTCCAGACAATAAAGGGGTCCCTCCAACTATAACGATCCTAGATGAACTATCGGAATCTTCCTACATCATTTCGATAAGAAGCGCGTTTACTAGTAGATCTATAAGGACTGTGAGGCAGACAACTGACGAGATCCTTTCCTTAATATCTGCCATACATAAACTGAGATTGATGGAGCAATAGCTTGCAGCATTAAATAGAAAAGAGCGCGGGCTGTATAGCTAAGAGATGTTCGTTAAGAACTAGGAGTGTGGCACTGTTGAGCGTTAGGAGGAAAATTCATGGAAGAACTGATGTAAACATTGGGAAGAGGGGGATAAGTGAAGAAGTCTTGAGTGAGATAAAGCGTAGGATAGAGAGGGAGGGAGTAGTGAAAGTTAGAATGCTGAAGGGATTTCTTGAATCTCTCTCAATTGATAGAAGGAGTGCAGCCTCGCTCATAGCTGAAAGAGTTGGAGCTAAGTTAGTTGACGTAAGGGGCTACACATTCATACTTGTTGGTAGGAAAAAGAGGGGTTTAAGCAAAGATCTTCATTTAAAACAAAGCTAATATAGGTCTCTGTCCTTAAATAGCTGGAGTGCATGGAGGGCGAAGTATTTGGTTACAGCACTTGAAGTACCTGCAGACAAGTTGATTGAAAAGCTAGCCAGCCATTTAAAGCTAAAGGTCCCTGAAGTAAGGCCCCCGAAGTGGGCTTTAGCAGTGAAGACAGGGGCTCATAAAGAGAGGCCTCCCGAGAACCCTGAATGGTGGTATTATAGGGCTGCATCGATTCTCAGAAAGTTGTATAAGTACAGTGAGCCCATAGGCATAGAGGCTTTTAGAACTATGTACGGCGGTAGGAGAAACTATGGAGTTTCCCCAGAACACTTCGTTAAGGGGAGTGGGAGCATAGTTAGAAAGATTCTTCAGCAACTAGAGAAAGCGGGGCTAGTTACAAAAGTTCATCAAAGAGGGAGGGCCCTTACGCCAGCTGGTAGAGCTCTACTGGATAGAATTGCGTTTGAAATACTGTCAGACATGGCTAAGGATAACGATGAATTGAAGAAGTATCTGCCTCTATCGAAGCTTAAGTAAAGCCTTCCGGTGATCGCGTTGAGCGATGAATACTACGATGAAGAGCTTGAAGCAATAAGAATGAGGAGGCTTCAGGAGTATCAAAGACGGTTGATTGAGGAGCAGAGGAGGAAGGAGCTTGAAGCCCGTAGAGAGGCTGTCTTAAGACAAATACTGGAGCCTAAAGCTAAGGAGAGGCTGTATAACTTGAAGCTTGTAAGGCCGGAGATAGCTAGAGTAGTTGAAGATCAGTTGATAGAGCTAGCTCAAACAGGCCGAGTGAGAGTACCTATAAGTGAGACTGTAGTTAAGGAGCTTTTAAGCAGAATATACGAGCAGCTGCATAGGGAGACTAAGATAAGGATCAAGGAGAAGTAGGGTTGAAGCTATGGCTCGCAACAAGCCTTTAGGTAAAAAACTCAGGCTTGCAGCAGCTGCGAACACTAATAGAGCGATCCCTGTCTGGGTCACTGTAAAGACTCGCTTTAGAGTTAGAAGAGGCTTTAAGCTCAGGCATTGGCGTAGAACTAAGCTGAAGGCCTGAGGTGAGGGCTTTGGCAGCTGGTAAAAGCAGTGTAGTAAGGGTGGAGCACGTAGTTCCATTAAGCAGAGTCTATTGGGGGAGAAGGAGGAATAGAGCTGCTAGAGCCATTAGACTGCTTAAGGAGTACGTAAGGAGGCACTTCAAGAAGGCTAAGAGAGTAGTCATAGACAATGAAGTCAACGAATACATATGGCAGAGAAGCGTTGAGAAACCTCCTAGGAGAGTAAAGGTAATTGTATCGTTTGATCAAGATGAGGGAGTAGCTAAAGTATTTCTCGCAAGAGATTGATAGCGCGATACTTTAAGTGAGGGAGTGAGCGTTGTAATGAACTTCAGTAAGCTCAGCATACTTGGGACACCCAATATAGGCATCTACATATTCGCAAATGACTACGTAGCGATAGTGGGGCCGAACGTAACTGAGAACGAGGAGAGAGTTATTGAAGAAACTCTTGGAGTTGAAGTTATTGAAGCAAAGATATCCGATTCAATACTCATTGGAGTACTTGTCGCTGGAAACAACAATGGAATAGTTGTTCCAAAGACTGTGAGAGAGCATGAGTTAAGTGAGTTAAAGAGATTACTTAAAGTCTATAACATTAATGTAGGGGTCGTTGACTCAAGGCTGACGGCTCTTGGAAACGTTGTTTTAGCAAACAATAAGGCAGCAATTGTTGGCAGTAGAATTGAAGATAGGGCAATTGCCGAGATCTCTGATAGCCTTGGAGTCGAAGTAGTGGTTAGAGACTTAATGAACCTCAGCATACCTGGCTCTATAGCTGTAGTAAATAGCTCTGGCGGCGTAGTGCATCCAGACGTGAGCGACGAGGATTTAAGGTATGTAGAGGAAGTGATGGGAGTCGAAGTAGAAAGAGCTACAGTGAACTCAGGAATACCATTTGTAAAGGCTGGACTTGTAGTTAACAATAATGGAGTGCTCGTTGGAGAAGCCACTACAGGGCCTGAAATACTGAGGATACAGAGGGGCCTAAAGGTAGTCTAACTCCTCGAAGCTACTTAAGTTCTACACTGATTACATACTTCAGGGTATGTAGGCTGCTGAGTCTGTTTCTGTTTAGCGTTGAGTCTGCTCTTATATGACTTAAACAACATTAGTTGTCCAGCTATCGATGAGCCTATGTCAATGTGTAAAGCAGTGTCGAGCCTAGATGTGGGGTAGTTAGAAAGCGGTGTCTTCAAAAGCCCCTCCGTGAAGGGAGAGAAGGGAAGTAGTTGAGGTCAGTGCTAGGCTGGAACAGCACTAAATGATGTCGCTATTTCACTTACCTGGGCTTCTCTATTTAAACCCTTGCGATGCCTAAGCTAAGACACCTCTATAAACTTATTACTCTACACTTCCTTAATAGTGTAGCGCGTTGAGGGGTGTTAGCACTTTGAGCTCAGGAGAAGTGAAAGCATATAGGATTGAGGGATTGATGTTAATAAGCTGTGGTGGAAAGCCTAAGTGGCAGAAGTTTAAGAAGGAGGTCTTAGCTACTAAGCCTGAGGAAGCTCTCGAAAAGGTGTACTCAGTTCTAGGAGGGACGCATAAGCTTAAGAGAAAGAACATAAAGGTGTATAGCGTTAAAGAAATATCTCTAGAGGAATCCGAGGGCCAAGAAGTCATTGGATTGCAGTCTCTCCAGGGGTTCGTTAAATGAGTAAAGAGGAAGTCCCTAGGGAAAGAGTTATAGATGTTAGAGCTTTGCTAGCTAGAGCAACTGAGTTGAGAGAGCTCATAAGTATCATGCAGCAGCAGGTAAATGAATTATCCATGCAGTTATCTGAGCTACTTCTATCTAAAAATACTCTCCAAGAATTGTCGAAGCGTAGTGAAGGAGTACAGGCTCTAGTAACTATAGATAGGTTAGGGACAGCTTTTATACCAGCTGCAATCCCCGGCAATTGGGTAAACGAAGTCGTAGTCAATATTGGGAGGAACTATTACGTAAAGGCCGACAGGGAGCTGGCCGTAAAGATGATTGATGAAAAAGCCAGGGG
>CALKYD010000063.1 GCA_938003605.1 uncultured Sulfolobales archaeon
GAAAACTTCAGAGCTAGCAAATTAGTTTTAGCTGTTGGAGACACTCCACTGATGACTGGAGAGGATGTGAGCTTTACTTTAAGCCAAGCCTGCAGTGAGCGCAGTGTAGCTATAGTGCCGTCAATTGATGGAGGAACAAACCTAATGGTTCAACACCCTCCAGAAGTCATAGATTTAATGTATGGGCCGGGGAGCTTTCGCAAACACTTGAGTAGAGCTCTAGAGAGTAGAGTGAGGACTTCGATATACGTGTCGGAGGGCGCGGTAATCGATGTAGATGACTCAAGAGATCTTGTTGAATTAGCACAACTGTGTTTAAGCACTCCACGTAAGGCAGGCGCTAACACGTGTAAGTTAGTGAAGAGCTTAGGGGAAATAATTCGTTGAAGAACAATCCTTAAGCAGTAGGTGTCTTAAGTGAAGGTATTAGCTCTATCGGGTGGTACGGGGACTCCAAAGCTCTTAAGGGGTCTTGAAGCAGTTATAGGCCAAGACAACATAAGTGTCATAGTCAATACGTCTGATGACATCTGGCTAAACGGACTATACATAGCTCCAGACATAGATTCAGTAACATACCTCTTTTCAGGTCTGCTGGACGCTGAGCGCGGCTGGGGGATTAAGGGAGATACATTTAATTCATTCGAAGCACTAAAAACCTATGGAGCACAGGACTGGTTCTACATAGGTGATAGAGACTTAGCCACCCACATATACAGAACTTACTTATTGAATAAGGGGTATTCACTGACTAGTGTAACTAAATACATGGCGTCTAAGCTGGGCGTTAAAGCCCTAGTACTACCCATGTGCAATGAACACGTTGAGGCTAGAGTACTGACAGATCAGGGGGATCTGCACATACAGGAGTACTTAGTTAAGTACAGGATGAAGCCAAGAGTGTATGGCATAACGTTTAGTGGAATGAGTGAAGCAAGAGCATCTCAAGAAGTCCTAAAAGCTATTGATGAAAGTGAGCTAATAGTTATAGGTCCAAGTAATCCCATAAATAGCATTGGCCCAATACTAATGCTGCCTGGAGTTAAGGAGAAAATAGTTGAAAGAAGGAGGAGTGGAATACCGATCATAGTTGTATCGCCAATAATTGGGGGAAGGCCTTTAAAAGGCCCAGCCCACATATTCTTGAATGCACTAGGCTATGAAGCGTCATCGTTTGGAGTAGCTGAAGTATACACTGATGTAGCGACCGCGATAGTAGTGGATAGAGTGGATGAACTAGAGGCATCTAGGATAAGGAGCAAGCTGGGTTTGACTACCTATGTTGAGGACATAGTTATGAAGGACCTGGATAGCGAGGTCAGGTTAGCTAAGAGAATCCTCGACATAGCTAGGGAACTGGGAGGGCATTGATTAATACGATCTTTATCAGAATAGCTGCATTCAATGCTAGAAAAACAAAGTCTCTCCTGCATACCTTAAGCTCTCTGTAAAAAGTTCTCTCCCTAAAGCCAAAGCACTTCGCTTCTAAAGCTTCTGCTACACTAATCGCTCTCTCCAACAATACTTTAGTTATTGAAGTAAGAATGTACGATAGTTGCCTAGCTCCCTCTAAAACGTTTAAGCCCCACTTCACTTTAAACCCCCTCACCTTAAAGTAATCATAGACGTTGAGGAGGTCTCTTGCAACTGTCGGCACAAACCTTATAGTTAATGAGAATAAATAGGCTTGTTTAAATGGAGTGCCGAGCTTCACTAGTGCTTGCGCAATATCCTCAGGGGAACTCGTTGAGAAAACAGCTATGAGCAGTAGCGAAACGTTAGCTATTCTTAAAGCCATGAATGCTGCTTGGAGAGCGGAGCGACTTAAGGCTTCTCCAAGCACTACTACATACATAGCTACTAAAAATGATATCAAGAAGATTACTGTTAGAGCCACGGGTTTAACTGCTTCCACAAACTTCCTCGCGTGATAGCCGGTTAGCATAAGGAATACTAAGTAGCAAAGCAGTATTGTTTGCACTAAAAGTTTATCGACTATTGAAATAACTATCAATGCTGCAATCATGTAAGCCAACTTAGCCCTAGGATCTACTTTGTATAGCAGTGCATTAGCTTCCTCAACACGGTATGTGAAGCCCTCATACACGCCCCTAATCGCTTGCTCTACAATGCTCACAGACATCGCCCAAGCGCTCCATGACTATTGACAGGAGCTCCTCAACACTGACAGGCTTACTTAACTTGTTAAAGCACTCCCTCAGCTCGTTGAAGAGCTTCGGCACAGTAGGCATAGCTAGGCGGGCTTTAGTTAACTCTACGTATTCGTAGAGTACTTCGCGGAGGCCGCCGTACACAGTGATCCTTCCTTCATTTAGAATGGCTGCTTCACTAAATGCTTTTGAAACAAACTCTACGTCGTGCGAAGATGCGATCACAGTCCTGCCTTCCTCCACTAACTGCCTTATGACTCTAATCAATGCATCCCTATAGCGCCTATCCAAACCCATTGTTGGTTCATCAATTACTACTACATCAGGGTCGTGGGATAGAGCTATAGCTATTGACGCCAGCCTCAGTTGACCATAGCTAAGCGTAGAAGGATCTTCATTCAATAGATCGCCTATACCTATGGATTCAGCAACTAGCTCAATTCTATCCTTAATTAATCCGCCAGGGTACTTAAAGTTCCTTAACGTAATGGCCAGTTCATCTCTAACAGATGATGCAAAGAACATGTAGTTGGGGCTTTGAGGTATGAAGCCAACGTGTCTAGCTAGCTTGTGGAAATCCATTATTCGTACATCGGTTCCCAATACCTTCACTACCCCTCTCTGAGGCCTTAGGAGTCCAACTATGTGCTTCAGTAAAGTCGTCTTCCCAGAGCCGTTAGCGCCCATTATTGCTATAGAAGTGCCACTATCAATAGCAATGCTCAGTCCTTTAAGGACGTAATCGCGGTTGCTCAAGTACTTGAACCACACATCAATGAATTCGACTGCGGGACTTTTGCTCAACAATTCAGCACTCCTCTAAGTACTTCAATAGCTTCCTCAATACTTAATGGGATTCTACTACAGTAGCCGGAGTCCTTAAGGGCTTTAAACAACGTAATTAGCGCTGGCTCATCTACGTCAACGACGCTCAGCACTCCTTTGTTAACGAAGCTACGCACATCTCTGTAAGTAACTGCCCTGCCATCGCTTAACACTATTAAGTTATCTACGAAGGGGAGGACGTACTCTACTCTATGCTCGGAGATCACTATTGTCTTTCCACGCTTCATCCTCAAGTAGTTCAATAAGTTCATTAAGTCAACGGCTGTCAAAGGCTCTAGAGTGGATGTAGGTTCGTCAAGCACTATTACACTTGGATCTAGGGCTAGTACGGAAGCTATGGCGACTTTAAGCATTTCACCTCTAGAAAGCTCGTATGGCACTTTATGCTTCAGCTTTTCTAAGCCCAATTCCTTGAGTAAGGAGTTTACCTTACTTAGAATTTCGCTGGGCCTTAAACCCATGTTCTCCAGCCCAAAAGCTACTTCGCTCTCCACGCTAAAGGTCAACAATTGGTTTTCAGGTTCTTGAGATACCATGCCTACGTATTTCGATAGTTGAGCTACTGAAGCACTCCTAGTGTCGATTCCATAGACTTTCACGCTTCCCCTAAACTCCCCTCTATAGAAGCATGGTATAAGCCCGTTGAATAGCCTTAGCAGCGTTGTCTTTCCAGACCCCGTGGGGCCTACTACTAAGTTAAACGATCCTTCCTCAATGTCAAGCGATACTCCTTTAAGAGCCCACTTTAAGCTACCTCTATACTTGAACCAGCAGTCCCTTACTTCAATTACTGGCTTAAGCAATGCTACACCCATTTCTTCCAGAACTTCTCTACGCTTAAGTATGTTGCATAGGCTACCCCAATGTTTATTGAAGCCATTGTTAAGTTGAACACGTATAATGGAGCTATGAGGAGCCTAGCTACTTCCTCAGGCATGCCTATTAGTGGTGGAAGCACGTAGTAATTCATGAAGGCCATAACTGTTGCTCTAACGAATGCTGGGAGAGCAAGAGCTAGTGCTATGGCTGTCCAAGTCTTTGTAGAGCGGCTGTCTCCACAAGATCTTTTGAATATGAAGTGAAGTGGAATTATTGTAGATAGTTCAGCCACTCCTTTAAATAACGAGCCTATCCAGTTTCCACGAATCAATATGCCTATGCAGGCGAGCAACTGTACTGGCACTCCCACATCTAGTCCGTAGAGTAGCGTAGTTAGTGTAGCTGGAATCCCTATAGCATCCCATGATACTCGGGGGAGTAGGGGGAATGGGACTCCTATCGGCACGAGGCCTAGCACTATCGCTAACGCACCGAACAACGCAATGGCTGCAAACTTCACTGCTGTAAGAGCCAATCCACACACCAATCTCTAGTTGAAGTCCGCTCAGTACTTAAGCTTTAAGCAAGGCGCTTAAGCCAGCAATTAAACTTAATATGTCAGCATGGATTCTACAGTTAGTGGAGGTGTTGTTATGTTGAAGATAGGTGAAGCAGTTATTGAAGACACTTTTGCAGAGGCCTTCCCAATGTACGCTACTAGAATAGTTGTTACAGCCATTAACCGCAGCTGGGCTTTAACAGCTGCCCGCAATGCCACAGGCTTTGGAACGTCAATAATAGGGTGTCCAGGTGAAGCAGGCATAGAGGCATTTATTTCGCCTAAAATAACGCCTGACGGACGGCAGGGAGTAGCTATACAGATATATCACAGCGACCCAGGGAGCCTTAAGCTCGTCTCAATAATGAGGGTTGGACAATCCATTTTAACGTGCCCGACTACTGCTGCATTCGATGGACTTCCAAAAGTTAG
>CALKYD010000064.1 GCA_938003605.1 uncultured Sulfolobales archaeon
TAGGGGCCTAGCTCTGTATATGGCATCAATAATGTATGGCGAAATGATCCACTGCAATAAGTACGTCGCTCCAACGAGAGCTATCGCTATAGTTATTATTGGCGCGCCCAGCATCAGCATTATTAAGTAGAGCATTAAGAGCGATGCCCCAGTTACCAAGATGAATGAAAGAGCCATTGACCCATAGAGTTTAGCTAAACTCACTCATACCCCCCGGGTTTAGTAACACTTCCCCTGAGTCCTTTTAAATCTACTTAAAGGCTAAGCTCTTTTAGTGATAAACATGTGTTCAAGAAACATAGCTGTAGCATTAGTGGATGGAGATGGAGACATAGTTGAATTCATACCTCTTGAGGGAGTTGAGGGAAGAGATCTTGGCAAAGTAATTAGAGTGTGCTTTGACGTATATAGAGTAGTGAACTACGTACTTAGGAACTTCAACATGAATCCTCCGAGGAACATATCAATGAAGTACGAAGATTTAGAAGTAACAATCATACCGAGAGGCGATAAGCTAGTGATGACTTTTATTGAAGGACTTGCACCCAGCGTTAGCAGGGATACTGCTGAAGCAAGTGTTTAAGCCCTAATCTACATCTCATAAACTGCTAAACTCACGCTCTAAAACCAGCTGAAGCTATGAGTAGAGGAGTTATTAACTATAAGTGGAGGACTTCCACAGATCTTATGCTTATTAGTATTTGAATAGCTTCCTGTAGTTACTGTAGATCAATGATTCTACGTAGCTAGAGCTTATTCCACGGGAGTTCGCTATGTAGTCTACGGTCTCCTTTACTAGGGGAATGCTCATCGATATCCCTTTGTAGCTATATGGAGCATCACTTTCAGTAACTATGTTCTCTAGAGGGGCTGACTCTATAACTCTTCTATGCTTGCTCTGAACCTTCCAAGCAGGGTTTGCCCCTATGAAG
Organism: uncultured Sulfolobales archaeon; assembly: GCA_938003605.1. The sequence goes on from CALKYD010000064.1 coordinate 933, forward strand.
AAGCCTTTATCAATTATTTCCTCCAGCAAACTTAGAGGACCTGTATACCAGTGGAAGAACGCTTTACCGACATCATACCTTAACACGAGGTTTAAAACTTGCTCCCACGCGCCTGCAGCATGGATATTTAGAACAAGGTCGTAGCCTTTAGCTAACTTAAGGAACTCCGTAAATACATCCAGTTGCTTCTTAAAAGTTTGTGGAGTGAACTTCGTATCTAAGCCTACTTCACCTAAGCACTCAACGTCCTCGTCCTCAGCCAACTTTAATAATGCATTGACTTCATGCTCGCTGGCTTCGCCGACATTCCATGGGTGTATGCCTATGCAGGGGTGTATGAACTTTCTCTCACGTGCTATATCTATAGTTGCTAGGCTGGAGTCGTAATCATCTGATACAGCCACTATTATGTAGCTGCCTCTATATTCATCGAGCTCATTTAAGCTTAATTCATGACAGTGGGCGTGCATATCGATTAGCAAGGCATTTCACCAACTCAACACTCTAATTATGGGGCTAATGTCGATTGAGGCTTCCTCCCCGGCTTCAAGCACAGTCTTTAACCAAGCCTTTGTGCTTAAAATTATCAAGTTAACTCTGCGTTCACACTTATTGACTACTCGGCCCCCATGCCTAACCTCTACACACTCATTTAAATTATCAATAACTCTATTTAACTCCGAGCTCCTTGAGGCTTCGTACGTAAGCATTAAGAATGGGCCTAGCTCTAAGTTACTGAGCTCTCTTAAAGCACCCTCTATGTAGAGCTTGGAGTGGGCTTTGTTAAGTGAGTTGAGGATGGCTAAAGTAGATCTTATGAGGTCTCTTGCGCTCTCTAACCTACTGCAGCTTAACAAAGGAGGAACTGCTTCGTTAAGTGCGCCATCAATGCATAAGGCTATGTACCTATCGTAAACTACACCAGCGCTTAAAAGACTCCATAAGTTAACTGCTTTAATAATGTACTCCGCTAATTCCATCAAGTCCTCCGTAAGTTCTTCGTGAACTAACATGACTTTACCCATATCTGCTAACTTAATTGCGTCAGAATAAACGCACACTATTCCCTCAACCCTTTTACTAACCTCCCATTTAGTGATCCTACTCCTCCCCCAGACGAACTCCCCCACCCTCTCTCCATTACAAACCACCCTTATGTTCACTGGAGTCTCTACTTCAAGTGAATACCCTGATTCAACTGGAGTGAGTGCATAGAAGATCTCGTAGTTCTTAAAAGCCCTTAATTCATAGATGCCCCTTAAGCCCTCCCGACACGTCATTATGCCTCTACTGTAACTACACAGGATCTCAAGCATATGCAGCGCCTCTTCAGGGCCCCCTAAATTCATTAACTTAAGTTTGCTTCAGTCTTATTAACTTCTACTTACGATGCTCCTGCATTAACTAGTGCATGGGCTACTGCACAAGTCTTTGCTTTTCGAGAAGCTGAAGAGTTATGGAAGTAGTTGAAGTATATCAATTAATTCAGCTAGGTCTTTGGCGAATACGTATATTATTGGCTCTATTCCAAGGCCTCCTCTATCTGCAATAGCTGTTACATCGGGATTCTCCATGAATATTGCTTCAACAGCTTCAATGACTTCGCTGAGGCTCTTATGGGGCCCCGACTCAGCTACTGTAAAACCTAGAGCTCTGAGTTTTTCAACGTATTTATCCATGTGCCTTATCGATGCACAGGCCCTAAGACTCTTGTTGTATTTTGAGGCCTTTATTAAAATTGTTGCAGTATGCCTACTGCCTCCAAAGCAAGGCGTGCCAACGGCTTCGGCCCTGTCATTAAGTTTAACTATTCTGCCTGGGAGCCCTACGACATCGCTAATGCTGGCCGGGGCTGGAGTGGAGTAAGCTATGTTCATACCTACTTCAGGAACTAGTTCGACTGTCCTTGGATCCTTCAATAGGATCTTCAAGTAGTTCTCGTATTCAGCTACGAGGGGGTGCATAGCTGGAGTAAAAACACTTACGCAAACACTGCACGACGGGGGAAGCCCGGAATCCTTCCTTAAGTGTACTCCACAAAGCCTTGCACTACTTAAAACCTTGTTTACTAAGGTTGTGAAGAGAGCATTGTATTTCTCTATTTCGCGGCTTAACAGGAAGTTAAGCAGGGTATTCACGTAGACATCTACTTCACTTGAGTTAAAGCCTGCTTCACTTAACTCCTCGTAGTATTTAGCAACGTCATCCCTCAAGATCTTATGCACCATTGGTTGAGACAGGCCTAGAGCTCTAGCTATAGCTGTCTGGCTATAGCCCTCATCACTGAGCTTATGCACTAAAATGCCTCTGAGAGGTCGAATAAAGTACTCTACTGCGACTTCGTAGGGGAGCATGAGTGGATCCCGCAGAGGCTACGCATAGCTGCGATTAATGGTGGCATCAGCGTTCTTCAATGAGTATCGCGTTGGCAAGCCATCCTCTTCAATGCCGGCAACCCTTAATGAAGCTGCGTCTGCAAGTTCAACTAGTTCTTTAAGAGCCTTCAATTCCTTAATGAAATAGCTTTCGTTTTCACTCATTTCGTTAATTAATTGAAGCACTTCATCCAATTCCTTGAATGCTAAGTCCTTGATGAACTCTAGATCTCTCTTTGAAAGCCTTTCTTTAGTAACCATGCTCTTCAGCCTACTCATTAGTAAATCAATTCTTAAACTCCTGTACTTTATTCTTAACACCTTTATCCTCGGGTTCTCCTCCCTGCTGTAACCCATGTAGCTAAAGAGTTCTTCGCGGACAGCATCTATGTCCCTAAATCTATACCAAGTCCTCCCCCTGCTAGTGCTTCCTTTCTCAACAACTCCGTAGACTTTTTCAAGTATTCTAATGAGATTGCTTGGATTATAATCTATGCCCCATGAAGTGAGCCTTAATGCCAAGTCCCTGCTATTAAAATCCCCTAAGCTACACCCAGCCTCACTAGATAGCTCAAGGGCTGCTCTCAACACTGCTATAGCTTTATCGCCATACCTTTCAATAAATTCTCTAACCCTCTCCCTCACTGAATTCCTTAATGCATCGTTAGACAAGAAATCTACACCGCTATCAGTTATACTATGGGGAGTGTATTTAAGTGAATGTTAAGTAATAACTAATCCTCGGGTTCAAGAAGGAGTGGTGCAAGCTGTGGACGTCGTTGTAGTTGAGGGATTAGTCAAGGTTTACGGCAGTAGGAGGGTGGTTGATGGAGTTAGCTTTAGAGTGAGGAGTGGAGAAGTATTTGGGCTAGTTGGACCTAATGGAGCTGGGAAAACAACTACTTTAAGAATCGTTGCAACGTTAGTGAAGCCCAATGAGGGCAGAGTCATGGTTAACGGCGTGGATGCTTTAGCTAAGCCTGTTGAGGTGAGAAGATTCCTAAGCTACCTACCTGAGGAGGCAGAAGTCTACCCCAGGCTGACTGGATATGAACACATATTGCTTCACGCCAAGCTTAAGTGCTCCAATAACTACAGGGAGGCCGCAGACTATGGAGCTCAGTTATCCGGCCTAGGGAGTAGGCTCCACGATAAGGCTGGGGAGTACAGTAAGGGCATGAAGAGAAGGCTGTTAATAGCCATAGCCCTCATGACGAGGCCTCAAGTAGCTATATTGGATGAGCCCACCAGCGGCCTCGATGTATATGCCAGCTATAACGTTAGAAAAGTCATTAAGGATTACTCTAGGGAGTCTGGTGCAGCAGTCATAATCAGCAGCCACAACATGCTTGAAGTAGAGCATTTATGCGATAGAGTTGCATTCATAAATAATGGCAGGGTAGTCGACTCAGGCTCCCCCGCCGAGCTCATGAACAAGTACTCTTCAGCTAACATGGAGGAGGCCTTCATTAAAGCCATTGAGGCGTCAACGATATGAGTGGCTTAAGCACTTTGCTGTGGAAGGAGTTACTCGACTTATCCAGGGACTACAAGACTATCCTTACAACAGTGCTTCTACCATTAATACTGCTTCCAATACTGGGGCTTGTGGGGATAGTCCTAGTCTCCCAACAACCTGCCACAGTGGCGCTTGTTGACGAAGACTGCTATGAATCAACCAACTCTATGCTTAACATAACTATATCGTCGCATCAAGTAACTGAAGTGCTTCGTGAAGAGCTTGGTAAGAGGGGGTTTAAAGTAGTTGAATCAAACGATACATCAGTTGTAGACGATCCATCAATAGATCTAGTGGTTGTTATTCCAAGGGGTTTTGCAGCAAATGCAACAAGCCTCAACTCTACTGCAAGCATCCTCGTCATTAGGAGAGCCAACGTGCAGGCCAGCGCTATGGCTGAGCAAGCAGCTAGGGATATAATTAGTTGGCTGAGCCGTTCACTGGCTAGAGTTAAGGTAGATGCTCTTTCAAAGTACGCTGGCGTTGAAGCTTCTTCAGAAGCTGTTCTAAGCCCTATAGTTGTCCAGCAGGAGGTCGTCACTATTATTGGAGAAAAGGCTGGCGTTGAAGAGGAGCTTAAAGGCATCTTAGCCAGGTTTTTAGTCCTAGCTTTAGGCATTGTAGTGACTCCTGCGACAAGTTTTATAATTGA
>CALKYD010000065.1 GCA_938003605.1 uncultured Sulfolobales archaeon
TACTGTGCTTCTCGAAGCGTTTGAGAGCTCAACTCCATTCCCGAAGTTCACGAGATTAAACGACTTTATCGTCACGTTCACTACATTAGCTAGGCTTATTCCACTATAGAGCTCGTCTCCAAATAGAGTATGGCCAGCTCCATCAACTACTATATCGCTTCCCTCAACAACTATTCTACCGTAGACATCGCTTGTAAGAGTGTATGTGCTGCCGTCCCTCATTGTCGGAGCAGCCGGCGGATCGATGCTCCCGTCAGCTCTAATGTAGATCGTTGTGAAAGCCTGTGCTTCAATTGGTTTAAACAACTGGGGGTCGATTGATATCATTAAGAGTAGTGCTAGGAGGAGCGGGGGAATAGCTTCACTTCTCATGCAGCTCTCCTCACATACTTTTCTCTACGTAGGCTGCTTTAAAGACTAAGCAAGTTATCAAAAGCTAAAGGCATTCACGTACCTCCACACCTTCCTCAACTTCCCTAAGCGTTTTCAGGAACTCCTCATTGTTAGGGTAGCTGGAGCTTTTAACTCCAACTTTTATCGTGAGTGGGTGGGCAAGGAGCTATCCTTCGATCATGAGGCTAAAGCTGAAAAGTTAAGGACTAAGCTAGTAGGTTATTGGAAGGCTTGCGTGAGAAGCATTATCATTAAATAACGTTTGACTTACGTAGTGAAGGGCATTGCCGTTTAAAGCGTGCTCTATGAGTGGCAATTTAAATGAACTGAGTGAGCACGTCATAACGTTAGATCTCGGGGCGTGAGCGCGTCTCTATAGTTCCCGAAGGCCGCTAATGAAGCACTTAAAGCAAAGGTGGAACGAGCATTTATGAAATGGTGGACTACTTGACGACTGTGGGAAGGCCTTGACTATGTGCGTAATCACTTGGCTGAAAGACATTTGAGCTCTGCTGATAATGGTGCAGGGTCTTAAAGCTCATTAGGGGTTAATTGACTACAGTTGTTGGGGGTTTAAGGTGGTTAAGCTCTTCCTCTTAGGGTTGGGTGGATGGGCTTCAAACCCATTTATGAGCCATACGTCATTGCTGCTTGTGAGTGAGCGCAATAGGATTTTGATAGATGTTGGTGAATGCGCCTACAGTTCCTTAAGGATGTGCACTCCCTACGATGTTAACGACTTAGACTACATAGTTGTGACTCACAGGCATGGAGATCACTTGTTAGGCCTTCCCACAATGCTTGTGCACGCTAAGCGCTTAGGGATTAGGGTTAGAGTTGTAGGCCTTAAAGACGTCTATGAAGCCATTAGTGAACTGCTGAGGAGTATTGGCATCCCAGGCTACTCCTCCCTAATGGAGTTTACAGCGGTTGAGGGTGGAAGTAGGTTAAAGCTAGGTGATGTAACTCTAACAGCTATAAATGCTTTACACCCAGTTCCAGCACTAATGCTTAGATTCGACGTCGACGGTAAGTGCGTAGCGTATTCAGGCGATTCATCCCCCAACGCCAACTTCATTGATTTAATAAGGGGATGCGATGCGCTAATCCATGAGGCAAGCACAGACGATGATTTCAGGGAGGATGCTTTAAAGCATGGCCATAGCACTGTAGGCGATGCTGTAAGAGTTGCTGAAGAAGCTGGAGTAAAGCAGTTAATACTTGTGCACAGGGACTTAAATCCATTGACGTTGCGCTCAACGTCGATCCCAGTAGCATTAGTGCATAGATGCGATGTACTCAACGTATGATGCATCTAATCCTTGAAGAAAGCTCTAAAAGTAGCGATTAACGCTGCGAAAGCTTACGTGGCCACTACGTCATGAGGTCCTCTGATGAATTGATTTAGACTTGTTTTAAGCTTTTAAACTTGCTGCGTACGTATTGGGGGCTCACTCAAGCACTACCTATATCTCTTGCATGAGCAGCCGTCTCTACAACGATCTTGGCCTTAATGTTTATGCATCGCGCTAGAGCCTAGTTCTACCGTTAATTCGTATTTAGGGTTAATTCAGCAACAGGCTCTCTAGAGGAGATGCTGCCAGAACATATTCTGAGGGAAACGCCTGATCAAAAGCTGATTGATGAGCTAGAGCGGGAAGCTCTAGGGAAACTGAAGGAGGAAGTAAAGCACTTGAGTAAAGCTGGGGGAAAGCTCTTCACTATAGGTTTTGCATTAACGCTTTTCATAACAATGTTGTCGTCCTATGGCTGTTGCTCTAGCGCAAGAATATTTTAAAACGGTTCAATGCACTCTTCATCAAAGCTCCTAAACATTATGATTGAAGAAAAATGAAAGCTCCTTGCCCCCCACTCTCTAGAACTCGAACAATGCCGGGGAGCGCCTGGCGGTCTTCTCAAGACAGTTAAACTATGTCCACCCACGATCCTGAGCATGCTTAAGCTACTACTTACGTGAGCGGGCGAACTCTATGGAGGGCAGTCAATTACATAGCGTTTCACAATACCTAATGCAATGAGTGGAGTCTGGTAGGTGGGGAAAAAGCGAAAGCCATATATACTCATCTTAGGATGAGAGTCGGGTGAGGAGGCCTAGAGTTCATTGTTTCAACGAGGCTCCTTGAATGATAGAGATCAGCTCTGTGACAAAGGTTTTCGGTAAACTAAGGGTGCTCGACGGCATTTCATTCAATGTGAGGAACAGTGAAGTAGTTGGGTACGTTGGGCTCAACGGGGCTGGGAAGACAACTACGATACGCATAGCTGTTGGAGTTCTCCCACCCACTGAAGGAGACGTGTTAATAGATGGGCTCTCGGTGACTAAAGATAAGAAGAGGGCGTCAGCACTCGTCGGCTGGGTCCCAGAGCTACCGATATTTGAGCAGGACTTCAGGGCCCTCGACTACTTCACTTACCTCGCGGGATACTACGGCATACCGCGTGGTGAGGCTAGGAGAATGGGGCGGGAGTTCTTAAGCGAGCTCGGGCTTGGGGATGCATTGAATAAGAAGTTAGCTGAGTTCTCGCAGGGAATGAAAAAGAGGTTTGCCCTAGCTGTCTCAATGATAAACGACCCGCCCAACTTCATTATGGATGAAGTGCTCAACGGCCTCGACCCACAGGGAATAGCTTTCTTCAGAGAGCTAACAATGAAGTTCAGGAGGGAGGGGAAGGCAGTGCTATTCTCATCACACATACTGTCTGAAGTAGAGGGGATCGCAGATAAAGTAGTCTTCATTCACAAAGGGAGGATCGTTGGGGAGTACTCAATGAGTGAAATAAGGTCTGCCGCAAGGCCGGCCATTGAAGTAGTCTTGTCGAGCAGAGTCAATGAGCAAGCCTTAGACAAGCTCCGCAAGTACGGAGAGACGGCTCAGAGGGATGAGAGGACTATACTGCTCTACGGAGACTTCACTGATGTCTCAGAGATAGCTTCTTCGCTTACATCCATAGGCTTCGGGATCCTGGAGATTAGGAGAGTGGAGAAGAGCCTAGAGGAGTTCTTCTTCGAGTTAATTAAGAAGGCGGAGGCGGGGTGGAGTGAAGCTAGGCCCAGTTCTACACGACTTAAAGCGGGGAGTACTTAGGATACCAGTATTAATGCTGCTAGCTCTCTTCGCGCTCGGTGGAGCAGGTGCTGCTTACTTAACTTACTCTTCTACTGCTACAACACTGTTTCAAGGCATACTGCTAGCCTACTTCACTATCGATCCTAGTGTTCAGGAGCTTAGCGGCGTGGGAATACTCATTGATCGCTCTATGAGGGATGTTAGAGGCACCCTAAGCTATGAAATGGTGTGCAGTGTGGCAGGCAATGAGACGTGGAGTGTGGAGGGCTCTATCATGGTCGAAGGGAGCTTCACAGTTGAAGCATCGTTAAGAGACCTACCCCAATGGGTTGGAGAACCGCCATGTGATATGAGGTTCGATCTCACAACACCTTACGGAAGCTACCCCTGGAACACAAGGGTCTTCCGTGGAGAAGGCGGCATCCTGTGGGCCATGGTTGGAATAGGCGCAGGCTCTACTAGCTTCCTAGGCCCGGGAGAATTCATGAAAGGAATGTCGCTAGCTTCATTTAAAAAAGATGGGAGTGTAGTAATCCACGGAGTCCTCGCAAATCCATCGGGCTCAGAGGCCGAGATCTACGTGAAGGAGGTCTTAGGCTTTGAACTCCCCTATATGGAGCCCCGCGATGGGGAGTCAGCTCCTACAAGAGAGGAACTTGAGAAGATCGGCTATAGAATGGTTGGAGTAGTTGGGGAAGGGCTCTTCACAGTGGAGTTCGATCTGTTAAACGAATCCGCTAGAACTTTAGACGTAGTACTCTTAGTTAAGGAGGAGGCTGGGGCTGCCGTAGGTCACGCAATGCTTCCCATAATGCCCACCATGGCTGAGTTCAGGCAAACAATTATACTCTCCAGCATGTACCTTGTCTTCGGGACATTCAGCCAGCTGTTTCCAATAATGGCTCTCTACCTAGCATACATATACATCGCGAGGCCCAGAGCGTGGGGAGCTCTCGAATTCGTGCTAGCTAGGCCTATTAGTAGATTCGATCTATTCCTCACTAGGTATGCAGCGGGAGTACTGATGCTCATTGCTTCTACACTGCTTTTCGCTGGAGTCACGCAGTTATCCATGCATGCTATCTTCTCTACGACACTCGACGCTTATGCCATGGGGTTGATACTTGTGGGTACAGCGCTTTCACTAATTGCCTTCTATGGCTTATGCTACTTCCTCTCAACAGTAGTGAAAGGAGGGATGTACCTAGCTCTATCTATACTATCTTACTTAACGTTCACACTCATAATTAACATCGCTATAACTATAGCTGCTTTCACTTTGGGCAGACCGGTAGGTAACATACTCATGTACTATAGGCTGAGTGCAGCGTCGTGGCTCTTCAACCCACTTGGAGCATCCAACATCGCCTGGTTCTACATACAGAAGGACTACAGCATTGGGCTAGGGCTCATGCAGGATTACGTGCAAGTAGTGGAGGAGATACTGCAGCCCTGGGCAGTCGCAGCATCGATCGCTTCATGGATTGCCGTTCCAGTAGTCGCTGGATGGATGAAGTTCAGGAGGGCAAACCTATCCCAGTGATCCCAAATACTTCCTGCACTACACACGCTTCTATCAGAAGTCCTCCTTTCGTTAACGCCTGCGACTTCAGTGGCCTCCATATTAGCAGAGCCTATAACGCTCACTAAGTAATTCATCGAGGAGAAACGGCTTAATGGAGCTCTTTAATCTCCTACATAAGCTCCAACGCTAACGCCCACGCATACAGTAACGCTCCTGAAAGCCCGACAACTTATTGCAGAAGGCTTAAGTAGCTGCAAGGCTAAAGGCCTAGGCATAGCGCTTAGCTTCATAACTGTCAGAGCATTGAGTAATGTACTACTAAAAATAAGAGCATGCTGCCTCATTGTTAAGAGAAAACATCATTGCTTTTTACCTTCTCCTTTTCAAACCCCCATTCCAGTACTAGAGAGCGGCGCCTATGACATTAATGATATATTAAGATACTGAGATGTTGACTGCTTTCGCTGAACTCATGGACAGCACTAAGCCTACAGCGAGGGTTATCTGGCTAAGCCTCTTAAGCTCTTTACTCGCTCTACTAAGCTTGCATCGAGTTATCAATAAGCCTGGATTAGTGAGCCCTCCACTAGAAGAGCCAGCCATGGTTTATAGCTATCATGGAGAAGGAGGACTACAGCTTGCTTCACTTAGAGAATGGAGTGCTGCTTTTCGACCTCCTTAATCAATTGCGGCATTGCTCATAAGCTCTTTTACATTCATGCCGCTGGCTCTCCACGTATTTCCATGATTGCCTACCACCACTTCGCGCTGTATTTGTAGTCCTCAAGATCTTCATTTCTGCCGGGCTTTCTAAATATGAAGAGGTGTTCGTGGGTTATTAAGTAAAAGTCCGTCCAGCGGTGTCTATCCTTCGGCTTCTCAACCCAACACTCCTCAGCAGTCCTCGCTAGGCCTGCCCACTTCCTGCCAGTGACCTTAGTATGCCACTGGAGCTTGATTACATCCTCCTTCAGTATGAAGCCTGCTTCAAGGAATTGCTGCATTACTCTAAACGCTATTGGGACGTAGTGCCTGCCAATCCTAGTGTCTCCAATCAATATGGCGCAGTACCTACCGGGCTTCAGTACTCTAAAGCACTCTTGAGCTACTTCACGTATCCCCTCGAAGTATTCCTCCAAGCTGGAGGCTTTAGATAAATCGCCCTCCACCCCTCCGTCCTTGGAGTACGGTATTATGTTAGCGTAGGGCGGGTGGGTGGCTATAAGATCTATGGACTCATCCATGATCAAGTCCAGGTTCCTGGCGTCCCCGTGGTAAACCCTGATCTCCGGCTCTCTATAATCCCCGAATGGAGGCCTGTACGTGAAGTTAAGCCTATCCAGGGTGAGTATGAGTGCCTCGTAATTAATGTCAACACCTATTGCGTTGCGCCCAAGCAGCTTGGCTTCAACAAGCGTTGTACCGCTCCCACACATCTGATCTAAGACTACTTCACCGGGCCTGCTGAAGCGTAGAATGAGGTTTCTAGGTATTTGGGGTGCCCAATTACCTCTGTAGTCACCTCTATGTGTGGCCCAATCCCCTCTACTTGGGAATGACCACACGGTTGTCGTCTCAAGGGAGAACTCCTTGGGTTGATACATCTCGATCCTGTGAGGCCTGCCAACAGGTATCTCTACACTCTCTATGCGTACAAAGCCGTGGGTTTTGACGTACTCTAAGTACTCATCAAACGTGACGAGCCTCATTGACATATACCTGCCTCTCCCAGCATTAGAAGCAGCCTCCATGAAGGCCCACCCTACAACTTCCACAAGACACGGAGTTCCCCTAGCGAATTTAGTTGCGACAACACTATTATACGCATATTAAATAAAAGCAACTCAGTTCTTCGCACACTGTTTGTGCTTTAGTGAATGAGTGATGAAGCATGAATCTTCCAACTCATTAAATTACGGAAGGCCTAAGTGAAGTTGAGACATAATGAGGCTTGAAGCCGTCTCCTCCTTTTAGCTCCTGTTACTTCAGTAAATAGATTTTTATAAAATAGCTCTAGCTATAGGATTAGTGGCCTCACTCTCTCACTCGCCGGGCTTAAGCAAGTAAGAGGAAGCGTGGGTAGTGCTTGTAGCCTAGATCTTTGGAAGAATGTTTGAGTACTTCTCCATCCTCATTAATTTACCCTCAGGCTGTATAAGCCAGGTCATCCAGCAGAGCTCTATGGGTCTGTACCTGCATGCCAGCGCTATTTCCTCAGCCTTCTTTATGAACTCGAAGTCGTTGTTCACAGGCTTTAACCCAGCTTTAACTAGGATCTCATTTATCACTCTCTTAACTATTCTGTCGGGCATTACTGTGTCAACACCGCCCATCATTCTCAAGTACTGGAACGTCACTAGTCCAACTCCCTTAATTCTTCCAATAGGATCCTCCCTCCACTTCTCAAGCCTTGTATTCCTAGCCCACTTCCTTAGGGCCTCTCTATCGTCATTGCTTATAGTCGATAAGTAGGAGGATACTCCCTTGGCAACAGCCCACGACCTCTCATTCCTCCAAACACTCCTCAAATAATTTAAGTCAGCTTCCACAAGATCCCTTAAACTCCTTATTCTCCCACTCTCTACAAACTTCTTATTGAACTCCTCGACTTTTGGAACAACTGCAGTGAAGTAGTTTAAGCCTATTGAAGTAAAAGCAGCGTCAATAATCATTAAAACAACGCTCCCACCCCACCTCTCAGTCCTAAGACATCTATCGCAGAACTCCTTCAATTCTGGGACCTTCTGCATATAGCTATCAACTACTTTCTTCAACAAAGACATCTCCACACCTCCCCCTCACTAATACTTAGTTACCTAAACTGAAGCTAAGTTTGTGCGTTGCCTTGTCAGAGGCTCTTCCAAGTATATTCCATAGTGAGGAGTCTTTAGAAGCCGTATGCTAGACCTAGCCGTAAGATCCTTGACTGCGTGCTTATGCCGCTCAAGTAAATACGCTTGAAAAACGTGCTTCGTTAAGGCTGCAGCAATCCCTGGAAGCTTCAAGAGCTATTAGGAATATGCCTAGAGAAAGCCTCCTAGGGCTTGGGCATAGCTCTCCTCCTCTTACGAGAAGTTGACGTCATACTGCACTGAAGCACCGGCCAGCTTCATGTACGATGTATAGGCTGAGATCCATAGTTCCAGCCGCAGGCCCGCCTCCACTCTCTACACAATGAAGTAGTGGCTCTCCTCGGCCTGCTTAAGTGTAAGAATCTATGAGAAGGAGCATGTAGATACGTCCCCCGCTTCGTAAATGGCTCTATAGGGCTTACCCTCTACTCAGAGGATGAAGTTAAACACCAGGTCCTCCAGCTCTCTAACTAAGCCATTCACAACTATGGGCTTCCGGAATATGGTGATCGTAGTACGCATACGCCGTATATGTTGTGGAAAATCCATCTAGTTCACGGATCTCAATGACTCCATAGAACAGCATCTTCGTCTTGCATTCATTTGCGTAAGTGTTTGAGATAACGGCTTTTCCTCT
>CALKYD010000066.1 GCA_938003605.1 uncultured Sulfolobales archaeon
ATAGAGTGAGGCTTACCGACGGCATTAATGATGTAAGCATCATATACGTGTTGAGGTGTGTTAAAGAGGGAGTAGTTGGAGTTTAATCAGTTGAGAGCTCGATATCACTGCCTTAAAAAGGCTCAACCGGTTCACTAATCATCACTACTTCCTAGCTCTAGATACTACATACTCTATAATATGCTCTGCTGGATTCACTCCAGTAGCCATCATTAACCCCCTCCACTGTGGAGATGCATTTACTTCAATGACGTACCTACAGTTGTCCATGCTGACTACGATGTCTACTCCAGCGTAGTCTAAGTCAAGGGCTTTAGATGCTTTAATGCCGAGTTCGTATAGCTCAGGGTCGTCGCTCTCCTTTAATGCAATTCCCTTCGCTCCTTGAGCTATGTTGGTCTTCCAGCCTCTCGAAATGACTCTCTTCATTGCGCCTACGACTCTTTCACCTACAATGAACACTCTCACGTCGTAGCCTGGCTTAGGTATGTACTTCTGGATGTACGTTGGCTGCTTAAATGCGTTAAGGCTCTTGCTTATTTGAAAAGCTACATCAGTATTACTTACCAATGTTGATCCAAGCCCCAGGCTCCCTATTATAGGCTTGAAGACGCTTGAACCCATTTTTTCAACAGCCTTCATAGCTGTAAACGGATTTTCCGTAACTATTGTTTCAGGAACTCTTATGTTTGAACTATGTAGCTTCACTAAAGCAGTCCACTTATCCCTTGCCTGAAACATTGATGTAGGCTTATTTATTACTACTGTCCCTGAGAGCCTGAGCGTGTCGAGAATGCCCATCCTCTTCACTAACTGCTCAACGCTTGGATTTATGCCTAAGCTTCTCACAATAGCTGCATCTACGTTAAACCCCTTTGTGAACGGCTGTATGACCACTCCTCTGTCAGTTATTGCAGCGTCTATATCTTGAATTCTGTAGTACCTGGCTACATGGCCTTTCCTCCTAGCGCACTTCATTAATTCACTGACGCTCCACGTCGGTGTACTTGAGTGGTGGACTACGGCTATTTTAGCCAAGTTAGACCCCTCCCACTTCTGGATACCTTATGCCTCATTTAAGTCTGCTTAGACGTACTGCTGCAATAACTATGCTCACTAATGCTATAACTGATGTAGATGCGACGTACGCTATTAGTGAAGTTGTTTGAACAGCGTTGATGAATAGCCCTGTAGCTAGTCCAAAGACTATTGAGAGAACGTGGAGTGAAATTATGGAGAATGAGTCAAGCCAACTTACGTAAGGTCTTGAAGCCAAGTAATTGCTATAGCAAATAACTAGGGCAATTAAGGCTGTGCCGTAAATTATTGATTCAATGGAGAAAGCAGCAGATGTATACATAGAGGATAGGTAAGCCAGCAGCATTGATAAGGCTAAAGCCTTTCTACTCAATAGGGCTTTCATAAAGCCTCACTGGAGTAAGTATATGGAGTACAGTAAATAAAGGCTTTCCCTAAGCTAAAGTTGAGTACATACGTGAGAGACTTCGCAGAATTGCTGTAAGGGCTACTTGTTGGGCTCCGAGAGCGATAATAGTGATTAATGCTTTAGGAGCTACAGTAGCTTAAGCGGTGAAAGTGCTTGGAGATTTACGTAGGTACGTCAGGCTGGCTATACGACTGGAATAAGGGAAGATCACTTGATTGGTACGCTAAGTACAGCACGCTCAATGCAGTAGAGCTAAACGCCTCCTTCTACAGGTACCCTTACTTAAGCCAGGTTAAGTCGTGGAGAGTCCGTGGAAGAACCCTTAGATGGGCCATCAAAGTCCATAACTCGATCACTCACTTAAGGAAGCTTTCTCAAAAAGCTCTCAACAACTGGCTTAAGTTTAGGGAGTTGTTTAAGCCAATGGATGAACTCATAGACTTCTACTTATTTCAACTACCTCCATCAATGAAGGCGTGTAGGGAGAACTTAAGTAAAGTGAAGGCATTTGCCCAAAGCACTGGGCTTAAGGATAGGTTTGCAGTAGAGTTCAGGCATGAGTCGTGGTTTAATGACGAAGTTCTTAGGGAGCTTGAGCCCCTGGGAATAACTGTTGTCTCAATAGATTCACCCATTGGCACATTTATTTGGAGCTCCAACAAGATCATGTACTTGAGGATGCATGGCAGAAGCTCTTGGTACATACACGATTACTCTATGGAAGAACTAGAGGGGCTCGTCAATCAAATCACTGAACTGAAGCCCCTCAAACTATATGTGTTCTTCAATAACAACCACTGGATGCTTGATAACGCTAAGTCCATGTTGAGTATGTTGAATAAATTGCTTTCCTAAACTCAATGAATTACTGCCCCCCGGCGTTTCTCGAGCTCTTCAACAAATACATGGCTGTGAGTCCGACAGCTAGTCCTGCAGCAAAGGATGCCAGCATCATTAAATACCATAAGTTAGCCAGGCCTTCTCCAAGAGCTTTACTGGGCCCACTGGGGGTTTCTTGAGGAGGTGTGTTAGTTAACTGAATTAATTGGGGGGCTGTAGTCAGCGTTAAGGCAGCCTTAGAGTAAAGTATTGACATAATGTATGAGACTAACGCGTCATCCATAGCTTCATTGTCTTCAGCCTCCACGCCGTAATGATAGTAGTAGATGGCCATAAGTGATGAGAAGTTCGCTGAACAAAGGGAGAATAAAGCCTCTCCGCCCACGGCTTTAGCCAGCTCCCTATCTACTTCCTCACTCACGCTGAATAGACTGTGTATAGCTGCAATTCCGTAGGCTGATGCATAGATGCTTTCCCCCAACACTCCAATAGAGTCGCCTACCACAAGAGCTTTCGCAGCCCTATTGATGTGTTCTTTGGCTGCTTCGTAGTCTGAAGAGCTTACCCCAAGGTCTTCTATGAGGGTTTGGGCATACGATACGACGCTGTCAGCCATAGCGTAAAGCATTGTAGTTAGAGTAGGAAGAGAGTTAGCGTCAATAAGCTCCCCTCTCCAATCATGAAACACTGTGGATAAGTTCATCCATAGCTCAACTGTATATGCTCTCACATAGCTGTATGAGAGGTAGTTGATGACTGTAGCTGTATCAGTTGAGTTCAGTGATTTAGAGAAGCTCTCTTGAGCGTCGTTGAATCTAACCTTGGCTCCAGCCAATAGCTCGATTACAGGGTGACTTATGTACTGATCGCGGTTTTGCCAAGAGATCTTTTCGTAGAGCTCAACTAGAGTTGAGTTAACTAAATCACTTAACTCACGGATTGTGCATTCATTTGAGTATACTCTAGCTAACCACAGCGCATAAGTTGATGCATATAGGGCTCTAAAAGCCACGTTAATTCCTAAAAGAACGTAGTTATTTGAAATTAAATCCTCAGCCCGGCTAACTAACTCACTTGTGCTCTGAACAACTTTTCTCAGAGAGCTTCTATAAACATAGCTGATTTTATTCAGCAATTCATTCGCCTGTTCTAAGTTGCTTCTAGATAAGTTAACCATGTTTTCCGCGTGAGCCTTAATGCTTTTGAGAAAGCTTGCCGGGAGATCCACCACGTTGGCTGAACACTCGACAGTGTAATTAGTGAAGTACGCTAAGGCATCTCTAACAGTCTTTACTTCAATTACTTTAACGCCTAGCTTAGAGCCGTATTCCACTAAGTCTATCTGTCTATAAGTAGTTTTACTAACGGTGCCCCAAGGCAGTTTCTGTGTTTCAACTACCTGCTCAACGTACATTCTTTGGCCAAAGGGTATCAAGAATACTTTGAACCCTGCTCTAGCTGATGCCTCAATCTTCTCCCTCAATCCCCCCACGGGCCCTATCGATCCATCAGGGTTTATCATGCCAGTCATAGTTGTGTCTGGGCTTAGAGTAGTGTTCAGTAATAGCGATATGAATCCAACAGTCATTAGTGCGCCGGCGCTGGGTCCCCCAATTATTGCTGTATTTGACTCCATTTCAACGAAGTAATCGTATTTGAAGTAGCTGATCCCCGAAATACTTGATGCCACGAGAGCTGCTACTCTAGCTGAAGCCTGCGTATCCAGCTCAGTTAGAGGTGTAGCTGAAAAGAATACTTTGCCTAAGCCAGGGTAAGCTATTGTTAAAACTACCTTAGACATTATTCCGCCTCCTCCACTGCTAACGGCTGGAGCATAAACAGTTACACTCATTGACGACGAGTACTGAGTGTAGACTGCTGCATTAACTAGTGATGTAGTGAGAATTACGAGGAGAAGAATTGTTGAAGCAACCTTCAAGTAAGGCCACCTCATTTAGGGAGGTTATAGCTTTGAACACTTTATAAGCTTTATTAATTAACCCTAAGAACGAGTGCGTTCAGTGGGGTGGCTTTATTGACTGTCTGGGTGCTGTTAGTTAGGTATGGTGAAGTAGCGATAAAGGGGAGGGCTACGAGGAGCTTCATGGAGAGAAGGCTCATCGATAACTTAAGTGACGCACTGAGCAGGAACGCGATCCCCTATAGTAAGGTAGTCAGAGTCCCAGGTAGAATAATAATTGGCTCATTTAACAACGAGGAGGAGGCACTGAATGCTTCAGAACACATAGCTAGAGTAATGGGTGTTGTAAGCGTATCTCCATCAATTATAGCAAGATTCACTAACGTTGAAGACATAGTTAGGAAATCCCTCGAGTTCTTTAAGGATAGAGTTAGAGGGGAAAGCTTTGCAGTATACGTCAATAGAGTTGGCGTACATGAATTCACAAGCATAGATCTTGAGAGAGCCGTTGGGTGGAAGATAAAGGAGTCCACAGGCCTTAAAGTAGATCTAGAGGAGCCAGATTACACTGCCTACATAGAGGTTAGAGGCAAGTACGTATACTTATACGACAAAGTAGTCAGTGGCCCAGGGGGCTTACCCATAGGTAGTGAGGGAGTAGTCCTATCTCTATTCAGCGGTGGAATAGACTCTCCAGTAGCCACGTGGTACGCTATGAGGAGGGGGTGTAGAGTAGACATGGTTTTATTCAACCTGGGAGGCGAAGAGCAGGTTAGGAGTGTATTAAAGGTGGCAGGAGTTCTTGTAAAAAGGTGGGCTTATGGATTTGAGCCGCGGCTACACGTAGTGGACTTAAGGAACTTAGTGCCGAGA